>JAJDJJ010000059.1 GCA_030267125.1 Bacteroidales bacterium OttesenSCG-928-B11 | reverse complement strand
GTAACATTCGAATCCCGTAAAATTCATGCATTATTTACGTGGCAAACACGATTTCACGATCGTATTATTCGAAATGATCAAGAGCACAAACGGATTTCCGATTATATCATCCATAATCCTGCAAATTGGAAAAACGATACATTTTTATAGAGGCTCATTTCCCCTTGCCTTGACCTTCCAAATATTCTATATCTAATCGCTAATTATCCCCTACCCCTACGGATAAGTTATCGTATCGGGGTCAAAGTAAAATGATTCTCTGTTGCGGCGGGGCTTGGGTTCTTCTTGGGGAATCTCTTTGATGGGTTTAGACTCTTCGGGTTGTGAAATTTGGGGTGTGGGGTCTATAGATGGTTGCGCGGTTGGTTTTGCAATTGGCTTTGCCAGTTTTGCTGGTTTTTTTTCCGTTTGAGTGATTGGTGCAACAGGTTGAGACGGGAGATTTTCAACAGGTTGTTCGATAATCTCCTCAAAAACCGGTTCAGGAATAGCTTGCTCCGTAGTATCGATTTTAGGAATTGCAATCTCCGTTTCGGGCGTTGCGCTGGGCTGAAGTTCGGGTGTGTCGGACGTGTTGCCAAGAAAGTGTATCCCGCCCCAAATCGCTACACCTACAATGACAGCGGAAATAGATGACAGCAACACGCCCTTGGCGATATTGCTCCCGAAACCGGCCTTTTGGGAGAACTGTTTCCAATATTCCGCCCTATATTCCGGCATCTCGGACTCTCCTAAGTTTTTTATGAATTGGTCAAAATCACTCATGCGAATATGTATCAGACAATATGTTTAATCTCTTCTTTTAACTTTTTTCTGGCAAAATTCAAATGCCAGTGCGAGGTTCCCTCTTTCATTCCCAATATCTCGGCAATTTCAGCGTGCGTGTAATCTTCGAAAACGTAGAGATTGAAAACATTCCGACTCATGGTTGGGAGTTTTTGTATACAGCGCATCAACTCATTATAAGTCAGATTCTGCATAGCTTCATTTTCAATCCGGATCTCGTTCTCGTCCTCATTGATAGCATCGTAAGATAGCGTCTCATAATGATGGCTATTTTTCCTTAAATAATCCAACGCCGTGTTAACCATCACCTTACGCATCCACCCCTCGAAAGAACCTGTATTTTGGTATTTATCCAAATTGGCAAACACCTTGATGAAGCCTTCGTTCAACATATCCTGCGCCTCATCCTCGTCGTGAGCGTAACGAAGTGCGATGCTCATCATCAAGCCATAATAGCTTTTGAACAATTGGTGCTGCGCTTTGCGTTTTTGGGCAATGCAGTCGGCGATCAACCGTTCCGTCACTTCTCTTTTTATGGCTTGGCTCTTCATAAAGACGTATTATCCGATCAAAATCTTGGGTTAAACATATTAATATTCTGTAAAATCTCTAAAATCACGTTTCAAGTTGTATTTAAGATCTTGCAATACGGAAGCTTTCACATTAATCGTAAAGCTGTATCCTTTTTGAAAACCAAAAGGCACCCAATTGAAACGCATTTCCCAACAATGCAAATCTCGGTATATATCCAACGAAGTATACGTAATTTGCTTATTCACAATATCATAACCTGTTGAGAATCCAATTTTCCACTTCTTTGTCAAACTAAAATCTCCAATTAAAGCAACGGTATGCACCATATTTTCATTGTATTTTCGACCTTGTAAGGCCAAATAATACTGCATATTTTCGGTCAGATTATAATTAAAATTGTAATTAAACGTAAACGACCATGGGTTAGAAAAATCCGGCCGTTTCGTACTCATTCCTAATGAATTATAATCCAATGCTGTTTCTTGCCGCGTATCCTCTTCCTTCTTCTTTGAGGAGAACATGTTTTTGTCTATTGTCCAGCTCAGACCTAAATTCACATTGGTAGAAGAGAAACGGAACAACCGTTTATTGGCTTTCCATTCCGATATCTTGCTTCGTTTACCGTTTTCATCAATAGTATAAGGATCGAAGTTCAGTGAAAAGGAGACATTCAATCTTTTAAAAAACGTACTTCGTCCATTGATAGTCAGGTAATTCATCCCCATTGAGTCAGCGAGAAAATCATAACTGGTTGCAATACCCAAATTATCGAAGATGGCTATTTTCCGCACCCCCGACGAATCGCGTGAGGAGCGCACTTTAATTTCCACATTATTATTGATTGAGAAGTTGACCAATCCTTGTGTTCGGGTAGATGGCACACCATAAGCTGCTCCACTATAGTAAGAATAAGAAACATTTTCATCTCTCAGTGAATTATAGTACACGCCCTCCATATCTTTATTTAAAGCGGGGCGGAACGAGAGGCCTATTTCGGGTGTCATCACATGGCGCAATGCCCGCGACGCATCTTTTCGGTGCTGGTAAACAAAATAGATCTTCGTTTTCACAGAGGTGGAAATATTGAGGTCGTGCAGAGCATTGAATCCTCTGTCAAAAACATTGGTCAGCACACCGGTTTCATTGCCCGCCGTGTCCGTGATGGTCGAATAGTCTGTAATATTCTTTTGAAAATAGATACGTTCCGTAAAGTCTATATTGGTATTCCAATTCCCCACCTTCCCTAATTTGATCGGGATGTTGACCGGAATTTTATGTTGCATCCCGATATCCATATTCCGCCATGTCTCGGGCAGCAGCAACATGGAGTCCAATGTATTTATCTGATTGCTCATCAAGGCATTCCAGCGGACAGTGATATTTTCGTACCATTTTGCAGAGCCACTTCTCACCTTCCGACGGAACGGATTGACCTGATTGATAGACATACTCATCGTTGGCAATCCGATGTTGACAATACTGGTCTGCGTATTCTGTTTGTATGAAAGAGCCGCATCGAAAAAGAAGAAGTTGCGTATACTCGACGACAAACTCATCGCCGACGAGTATTCATTTGTCAGGTAGTCATTCGCACTGGATGGATTATATTTATTGTATGATTTTGTGACAAAATTGACATGTGCGGAGAAACGGGTGGTAGGATGCGATTTGCTATCCTGTTTATGGCTCCAATAAACCTTAAAGTTATTGGATTTTTGAAAAGACGGCGTGTAACGTTCCCCCAGAAAATTTTGCGCAAAGCTCAATTCTAAGTCTCCATTGCATTTATAGCGGAAAACGTAGTGCGATTTGGCTTTCAACGCCCAGCTACCACGCGTAAAGATGTCTGCGGTAAGCGCCAAATCGATATTGTCGCTAAGCCCGAAATAGTAACCAAATCCCTCGAAAGCAAACCCCATGTTAACGCTTTCACGGAAAGTGGGCATGATAAAGCCCGAACTTCTTCCTTTCTTGTTCGGGAATAGTCCGAAAGGAATGCCGAGCGGCGTAGGAATGCCACCAAAGCTGAGATAGGCCACCCCTGTAACAATCTTGTCGTCAGGAATCATTTTAGCCCGGTTAAAGTGAACCCCAAAATGGGGACAATCCAAGTCGCAGGTGGTATATGTACCTGCTTTAATGTAGCTAAATTCATCGAATTTCTTCACATGATCACCATGGATGAAGCCTTCTCCCTCGGAGGTAATCACGCCCGATATTTTCCCCTTCCGTGTAGTAAAATTATACTTCAATTCCTGGGCACGAATTTCAATCCCGTCTTGTATCAGCAACGGATGTCCCGTAATCTCACCCTCTTCATTTGCTATTCCACTGGCATACAACTCATTATTCTGAAAATCGATTTCAATATAATCGGCTTTCAGTTCGATGTCATCATATAAAACATACCCTTCATAATAGAGGTATGCTTTCTTGCTTTTGACTGCGATAATGATAGAGTCGCGGGCGCTATAAGTCACTGTCTTTTCGATCGCGTCTTTAGATCTCACATATTTTAATGGCGGGATTGAATCTCCGGAATGGGAAGGAATAGTGTCTCCGAGTGAAAAATCGACAAAGGTAGAATCAGGCAAACCGAGGGGGGCAGGCAACGAATCGGCACGGGATACGGCATCCTCCTGTCCACACAAATTCAAGTATAAAATATTGAACATAAAGAGTATGCAATACTTTAAAAAATATGAACAATGAGATAAGGATAATTTTTTTTCCAACGCGATTCAGCTTGATCTTTTATAGGTATTTTTGTAAAAAATAAAGGTTCAAAATTACGTAAAATTTTCAAGCTATGAACATGAAATATTGGGTTTTATTATTTGCGCTATTAACTTTTTTCATCCCTCTTTCACATGCTCAACAACACGGTAAAATAAAGAAAATCGTGATTGATGCCGGTCATGGTGGTTCTGATCCGGGATGCATAGGGAAAAAGAGTAAGGAGAAGGATGTCAACTTAAGTGTCGCCCTGAAATTAGGCAAGTTGATTACTGAAAATTGCAAAGACGTGCAGGTGGTTTACACCCGCAAAACCGATGTTGCGGTAAAACTGTATGAGCGGGCACAAATAGCTAACAATCAACATGCAGACCTCTTCATTTCGATTCACTGCAATGCGGCCGAGAACAAAAACGCAAAAGGGATTGAAACGTTTGTGATGGGACTTTCCAAGAGTGACGCTAACATGGATGTGGCAAAAAAGGAGAACGCCGTAATTTTAAAAGAGAACAATTTCGAGAACAATTACGATGGTTTCGACCCCAATTCCCCCGAATCTTACATTGTTTTTTCAATCTATTCTTCTGCCTACCTGAAATATTCCGCCATGCTGGCTGCCAAAGTACAACGCAATCTTGTGATGAACACACAGTTAACAGATCGTAACGTACAACAGGCCGAGTTTTGGGTATTGTATAAAGTAGCCATGCCCAGCATTTTGGTCGAGTTGGGATTCCTCTCTAATGCACAGGAAGAGAGCTATTTGATCAAACCCGCTACGCAAGACTTAATGGCCGTTTCTATCTATAATGCTTTTGTGGAGTACAAAAACCAAATGGAAGGAACCAACAAACCCACATTGCCGGTGACCACAGCCGTAGAGCGGTTTGCCGGAAAAACGGAAGAGCCTGCTTCCGACAGAATTAGCGAAACAAAAGCAGTGAAGGAAAGCAAGCCTGAGAAAACAGAGATAACAACAGAGATAAAGACCGACACGCCCGTTGCCAACGGTAAAAACGGAGAAGTCATCCGTTTCCGCGTGCAATTTGCCACCAGCTCAAAAGATATAGCACTCACCGACAGCCGTTTTGAAAAAGTGAAAACCGTTAAGAAGTATCACGAAAACAATCTTTGGAAATTCACTTCCGGCGACGAGGCAATATACGAAGACGCACTGGCACTATTAAAAATCGTCAAGGCAACCTACCCCGATGCCTTTCTGATCGCTTTCAGCAATGATAAAAAAATTCCTGTCTCAGAGGCTCGTGATTTGCTGAAAAAATGATACTTTTGCAATTCGTTTGTGACTTGTTAAAGTACAGAAAATGAACATCTATGAGTGAAAACAACACCAAAACACCACCTAAAAAAAAGACTAAAGTCAATAAAAAAATTAAAGTCGCCATATTCTGTTTGACCGCTATCGTCATTTTTTATTTCGGGGCTAACTTCCTGAAAGGCATCGATATTTTCGGTAAAAAATCGTACTATTATGCTGTCTTTGAAGATATTGGACCTTTAAGCCCCAGTAGCACTGTCACGCTCAACGGTTACAAAGTGGGGAAAATCACCAAAATTGACCTGCAAAACGATAATCCCGTGAAGATTTGTGTGGAGATCTTTATCAATGAAGATGTAAGCATCCCTGAGGATTCTTATTTCGAAGTGATAAAAAAAGACATTTTGAGTACTGCCGTGATGGATATCCGGATGGGGAGTTCTAAAACGATGGCACAAAACAAGGACACACTCACTGCTATTATCGCCGATGACAAATTAAATTCCATTCTCAATAACATTGATGGAACGTTAGTTAGCGTAAATACTATCGCCGAAAAAGTGAGCAAGGATTTGGTGGAAGACGGCGGGCTAGACAAAATCAAAAATGCCATCGACAAATTCGAAAACACAATGGATAATATCGACGATCTTGTGGAGGAGAAAAAACCGGAAATTAATCGGATGATTGAGAACATCACCATTTTCAGCAATACGTTAAAAAAAATCAGTCCCGACTTGGATATGTTGATCGACAATTTCAATGATTTGGGCGACACGGCAAAAATTAAAGTCGCCACACTATTGACTCAAGTCGAAGCTACAATGGAGCAAGTGAATACATTTATATACAAGCTCAATAATGGCGACGGAAACGTTGATCAACTACTTAATGACAAAACATTATACAATAATATTACTTCCGCAAGTCAGAATTTAGACAAACTATTGATCGATCTGAAAGAGAATCCGGGTAGATACATACACATTTCGGTTTTCGGGAATAAGGATAAAAAAGATAAAAACAAATAGCATGGCATTAGAAATTACAGGCAGAATCATTCAGAAGTTAGAATTACAATCGGGAATCAGCAAAAGCGGATCCAGCTGGCAAAAGCAAGAGTTCGTGATCGAAACGATGGAGCAGTATCCCAAGAAAATATGCGCCAATCTTTGGGGCGACAAAATCGACGCGCTTGCGGCAGTTCAAATTGGCGACACCGTGGTAGTCTCCTTCAACTTGGAGTCCCGCGAGTTCAATGGTAAATGGTATACCGATGTAAAAGCGTGGAAGATCGAGAAACAAGGCGTTCAACCTGAAACCCTATCAGCTGCCCCCTCACCGACAAGTGAAATGCCTCCTTTCGACAGTTCCACATTTGTGGACGAAGGGAGCGGAAACGACTTGCCATTCTAAGAATTGAAAATCAGAAATTCGGGCGCTATGAATCGCCTTCTTCTAATTTCCAAACTTTCGAACGCATTTAGCGTTTAACACAAAAACTAAATATGATAGAATACGGAATTTGTCACCAGTCGATGATCCCACTGCGGGCAGAAGCTTCCGAGAAATCGGAAATGGTCTCGCAACTTCTCTTTGGTGAAGCCTATCAAATATTGACAGAGGGGAAAAATTGGCTACACATCCAAACCACCGACTGTGATTATGAAGGTTGGATTGACCGGAAGCTTTATAACCGTCTGCATCCAAAAGATGTGGACGATTATCTGTCTTGCGAGAAATTTTTTCTCGAGGAGACATTTTTCTATATCCGTGACTTCGAAACCAATATCGCCTTTCCTATTTTTTGCGGATCATCGTTTCCTCTTCCCAAAGACGGGATTTTAATTTTAGGTGATTATATATTTATGATACAGCTTCCCGAAAACAAGAAAACGCTTAGTCATGATTCCCTTTCCGCCAAACAGTACCAATTATTGACATTTGCTTCGGGATATTTGGGTGCCCCTTACCTCTGGGGCGGTCGCACGCCGTGTGGCATCGATTGTTCGGGGTTGGCTCAAAATGCTTTCAAGAGCATCGGCATTCAGCTTCCTCGGGATGCTTCTCAACAGGTACTTTTAGGAGAAAATGTTGACTTTGTGGAAAATGCTAAGTCCTGCGATGTGGCTTTTTTCCAAAATGAAAACGGCGACATCACCCATGTGGGCATTGTCACCTCGCCCGGCAAAATCATACATGCCAGCGGCAGCGTGCGTGTTGACACCTTAGACTCTACCGGCATTTTCAACCATAAACTCAACAAATACACCCATCAATTGCGTGTTGTCAAAAGATTATTGCCATGAGAGCGTTATCCGGAGAACTAATCAAGCTCAGAGCATTGGAACCTGTGGATCTGGAACTGCTCTACAAATGGGAAAATGATCCCGAAGTTTGGACGATCAGCAATACACAAACGCCATATTCCAAATACATGTTAAAAAAGTTCATTGACGCCTCGTTGCAGGACATCTACTCGGCCAAGCAACTGCGCCTAATGATGGACGATGTGGCTACCGGTAAAACCGTGGGTGTCATAGACCTTTTCGATTTCGATCCTTTTCATCTGCGCGTAGGCGTTGGCATTCTTATCGATAAGGATTCTCGAAAAAAGGGTTTCGCCAAAGAAGGCATTAAACTCATCAAGAACTATTGCTTTGATGTGCTACAAGTGGAGCAAATCTATTGTAACATCATGGATGACAACGATGTAAGTCTTGCCCTATTTTTAAATGAAGATTTTATAGTTTCCGGTAATAAAAAACGGTGGATCCGTGTTAAGGATGGTTTTAAAGATGAAATGATACTACAATGCCTAAAGAAAAATCCATAAAGAATAAAAAAAGAATAGTCCGAAAAATCTGCATCTCTATTGTCATCCTGTTTTTCACCGCCCTTGCTTCGGTCTTCTTCCTTTTCGCCTATCCTAATTCGGCAAAACGGAGCAGTTTTTTGCATATCCCCAAAGGTGCAACTTACCAGGATGTTCAAGACTCTTTAAAGGCAAATAAAATTATAGAAAACAACTTTTCGTTCAATGTCGCCGCCAAATTACTGAAGTATAACCGGCAGATTTTATCAGGAAAATACATCATCGAACCTGGTCAGAGCAACTATAAAATCATCCGGTTTTTACAACGCGGGCAACACTATCCTGTTAAATTCACTTTCAACAACATACGTACAAAACAGCAATTTGTGGAAAAGGTCGGCAACCGCTTCCTTTTCGATCCGAAAGATTTAGAAAAGCTGCTAAACGACAACTATTTTTTGGCTAAATACGGCTTAACACCCGACAATTGTTTTGCCATCTTTTTCCCCGACACCTACGAACTCTATTACGACATCACCGCCGAAGAGTTTTTTGAAAAGTTTTATGGTTATTACACCAGTTTTTGGACAGATGAGCGTAAGAATTTAGCGGATAATATTGGCATTTCCCCATTGGATGTCAGCACGATAGCCTCGATTGTAGAAGAGGAAAATCACAAGGGAGGAGAAAAAAAAATGATTTCGGGGGTTTATATCAACCGCATCCAAAAAGGCTGGCCTCTGCAAGCCGACCCTACGCTGAAGTTTGCCCATAACGACTTCGCCATCACGCGTGTTCTCGACAAACACAAAGAGATCGATTCGCCATACAATACATATATGTATGATGGCATCCCGCCGGGGCCGATCCGCATCCCCGAAAAATCGACGCTTGATTCCGTGTTACATTATACTCACCACAGCTATATGTACATGTGTGCCAAGTATGATTTCTCCGGCAATCATAGTTTCGCCCGCACTTTAGACGAGCACAACTACAATGCGTATCGTTATCGGAAAGCGTTGGATCAAGCGAAAATCTATAGATGACGAATAGCGGAAAGGCCGGCATGAAAGCACAATTCTGCTAACCTTGCAATCCGGGAATCCCTGCCCCTTGCATCTCTAACCTCATTCGATACGGCAACTTCGCATCTTCCCCCGCATAATCAACACCGATACGGGGAGTGACTTCAATTTGAGTGGGATCAATGATCAACCCCCGGTTTTCTAACCATATCTCGGTTGACGGCATGAGTATTCCATCATCTTTCACGGTTATACCTAATGCTTTGGACAGCTTACCCGGCCCGTCGGTGAGCTGGGGAGAACTTTGGCGTTTTCCGGTTCTTTTTAGCATTAATTCTTCACCATGTGTAGGAAAAATAGCACGAATCAAGATGGCATGCGGAATATCCTTTCGATTGGTTACAATATTGAAAAGATGGTGCATGCCATAACAAAGATATACATATACCGTTCCCGCCTCCGCATACATGGTTTCTGTGCGCTGAGTTCTCCGCCCACCGTACGCATGCGAAGCACGGTCAACAACACCGTTGTAAGCTTCTGTCTCACAGATAATACCCCCGGAAATCTGCCCCTCTTTTTTCGTAAACAGATATTTGCCTATCAGATCTTTAGCTAAAAAGACCACGTCTTCGCACAGGAAATAGTCGGAGTTGATAACCATAGGATCAGTATAAAAGATTTATTTTCGCGAAAATATCTTTTTTAGGCAACAATAAATTAAAAAGCACGTCAAAAAAAGCAGTGAAAACAGTGGAACATTTGGAGAAAAGCGATCAAAGAATAGTGGAAGGCTGTATTGCGGGAAATCCAAAATACCAAAAAATGCTGTATGAAAAATTCGCTAAGGAGCTATATTTCACTTGCAAGCGATACAGCAACAGTGACACAGACGCAGAAGATTTGTTGCAAAATGTTTTCATTAAAGTTTTTCTGAGTTTGAAAAATTTTCGATTTGAGAGTTCGCTGCGGACATGGCTTTATCGCATAACCACCAACGAAGTCATCTCGAATTTCAGGAAAAAGAAAAACCAAGGAACACAGATTGATTATGAGGAGTGCGAGCAGGCTGTTTTACCGGTGATTGAGATAATTGATGCGGATATCCCCTTGGATGTATTGATGGAAATGGTGCAGAGCCTTCCCGCAGGATACCGGACTGTATTCAACTTACGGGAAATCGAAGGATTGGAATATGATGAAATCGCATCGCAATTAGAGATGAATCCGCAAACGGTGAGATCGCAGCTTTTTAAAGCAAAACGGTCCTTGAAGAAGCAAATTGAAAATTGGTTAAAAAGCGAGAATCGATAAAGTATGAAAGAGATCGGAGATTTTTTTAAGGAGAAAATAGCCAACGGGCAAGCAGATCCGCCAGCGGATATTTGGGAAAAAATAGCCGCGGACAGTCGTGTTGTGAAATATAACAGAATACGCAACCTGCAAAAAGGGATGCTTTACAGCCTGCCCACCATCGTTATCGTAGCCATTGTTATCGTATCTATCGTATTATTACAAAGAGATCTACCGAAAATACAACAAGATAACACCGCCCCTACTTCTGCCATTGAAAATACAAACGTCGAATCTAATCCCGGAAACAGTAGCCCGGAAATAACACCAATAAAAGAGACACCGCCTACCAAAGCCGTTCTCCCCCACAATCCTGCCCAACCTATCCAATCCGAACACCTGATCACGGAAAATGTGGAACCACCGCAATCCGTGCCGGCGCAAACATCCATTATCGAAACGACTCCTGTTCTTGCAAAAATCCCTGCAGCCAAACCTACTGTAGCAATGGCTACGAATACAGTTACAGAGGAACCGCCGGCGGTGGAAAACATCCCAGTTAGCGATAAGAAAAAAGAGCAATCTGTCGCAGCCGAAGAAAAACCGCCCATTCAGGATGACAGTTATGAAAAGTTTCAAGACCAAGATACTGAAACAGAAAACAGTTGGGAAACTCCAATCCATAGAGACAACATCCCCGACCTTTCGATCCCTGATGCTTTCTCGCCTAACAGCGACGGATTGAATGATGAATTTAAAGCACAGGCACACCGGGAAGTAACCGATTTCAACATGTACATTTACGATCGCACGGGACAACTTCTTTTCCACGCCAAAGACGTAAACATCGGATGGAACGGAGAGTATTCGGGACAACGCATGCCGGCAAACACCTACGTTTACGTCATTACATACCGCAATGAAAACGGTGAAAAGAAAATCAGGAAAGGAATGTGCGTATTAGTGAGATAAATATTACTTTTGCCGTTTGTGACTTGAGAGTCCTTATTTGAATACAATGAACATGCTTGATCGAAGAATAGTACCATACCAACATAAAATATTACCATTTAAACTAACCCCTCCCGTAAAGAGGGTATTGCCTAACGGCTTGCCTGTTTTTATCTTTGACAATGACCGACTTGACCTCATCCATTTTAGTTTGCGCATCCAAGCGGGCGCTCTTTTCGAGGGAGAAAAATCATTGGCAAACACAACATATAATTTACTGACTGAAAGCGTCCCCAATTTAACTTCCGGCGACGTGGAGGACAAGCTCGATTTTTACGGCGCCGTCTTCCAATCTGCCGTCAACTTCGAGTTCGTCACGCTGAGTTTTATCATTCCGAAATCAACGATAAAAAACATTCTGCCTTTCATCAGCTCAATGATCACATCGCCAAACTACAGAAATGAAAGTCTGGATTTATATAAACAGCGAAAAATAAAAGAGCTGGAGTACAACTCTCAAAAAGTTAGCTATCGCGCTAATCAATTATTATTCAACACCTTTTTGAATCCCGATTTAGCTACGTCTCAAATCCTTACAAAGGATCGCATCGCTGCCTTGACAACGGAGATGTTGCAACAGTATCATCAAGCCACCTTCTGTGTGGAGAACAGCAGCCTATTTGTCTCGGGGAATCTTGATCAAGAAATCCTACTATTGATTGAAGAATGCTTCGTTCAAATTCCATCAGGGGAAAAATCGAAATGGATTGAAAACTTGTTAATAGATGAAAAAAAAGGAGCGAAAATCATCGAAAAGCGAGAGGAAAGTTTGCAATCATCCATTATGATCGCCCGTCCGGCCATGGCCTACGAAGACCCTTCGAGACGTTCTTTTTCCATCGTTTCCACAATATTAGGCGGTTATTTTGGTTCAAGATTGATGCAAAATCTACGTGAAAAAAATGGATACACATACGGCATCCAAGCTACTTCCACCTATTTTGGCGACCGTTCACTTTTCTACCTGTGTTCGGAAGTCAATATTGACAAAACCCAAGACGCAATCGATGAATGCCGCCATGAAATGACAAGATTGGCTGAACAATTGATTGAATCTGATGAACTGCAAACGGTGAAAAATTACATGGAAGCAGCATTACTCAGAAAGTTGGACGGCTCTGTGGATTATATGCGGCAATACATGCTTTGGAGCGCTTCCGGCCTAAATGAAACGGAGTTTGAACTGACAAAACAGGCAATTGCAGAGATCACACCCGAACAAATCATGACTATTGCCGGTCAACTGATGAATCCGGAAGATTACACGACCATTATCGTCGGGAACAATACTAAGAAAACGCAAAAAAACACCTATGGAAACTCAATATAAGATTTGGTTCTTAACCCTGTTGCTTTCACTGTTTTCACATCATGCGCTGAATGCACTGAATGCTCCTGTGCTTCATTGCATCGACATAATAGACACGGATGGTTCCGTAAAGCTCACTTGGTCGCCTCCCACAGACACTTTCGGTTTTGACCATTACGTTTTCTTCCGTTCATCCGACGGAGTAATCTTCACCCCTTTTGTAAAAAGAACAGGTCTCGAAGGGGCTCATGTTGATAACGGCATAGATGCAAGGGACGGCGTTCTCTATTACTATCAAATGGCGTCAATTTCAACCAGTAGCGACACTCTCCGATCTAATATATTGCAAATCATGGACCTCGATTACACAAATAGTGGCGGCGGTTTGGTTGTCTTGAAATGGACCCCACCTTGTGATCCTTTACTTGCAAGCTATACCACGTATCGAATTGGAAAAAAGAAACCGGAAGCTATCCAATATGGCGAATCCGGCACTACCCAAGCAAACTCCTTTACAGACACAATTACTGCTTGCGGCGAAAAACTCTATTATAAAGTATGGCTTAACGACCGCATTGCGGGTTGTAAATCCTCTTCTCGTTACATAGAAGACACTTTTTTTGACCGAATCAAACCCATAAAACCGCGGTTGGACAGTGTTTCCGTAAACAATACGACCAACAGGATATGCTTAGGATGGACACCCTCGCCGCAGAGTAAAGATGTTGACAGGTATATTATCTATCATGAAAACGATAACGGCATGTTTTTAGGCATTGATACGGTTTATGGATATAACAACACCTATTGGGAAGATATGGAAAGGGATCCGGAAACAATCCACCGATACCGCATAGCTGCCATGGATTCCTGTGAAAATGTATCGGAAATGATTGATTTAGAAACTGAGACGCAACACAATATGGTATTGACTACTTCGCTCGATATTTGCATGAAAAAAGCAAAAATCACTTGGAATAGTTACGAAAACATGACGGATGGGCTGGCCAAATATCTAATTTATTTCTCAAAAGACGGCGGCACTTGGCAATGTGCAGGCGAGACAAGTGCGCAGACAACTTCTTTCGAACTCACCGGTCTGATTTCCAATTCAAACTACGAAATCCTCGTTAGGGCTGTCAACGCATCGGATGCTATCACTGCTTCATCTGGAATTTACAGTTTCTTATTCGAAGCTACTGAAACCAACGATTTCGCATACATCAAATATGTTTCCGTCATTGATGACACATACATCAGCGCAAAGGTGCTGACCAGCGGCGACACGCTTCCTTTCACCGCTTTAA
The DNA here is from genome assembly GCA_030267125.1 of Bacteroidales bacterium OttesenSCG-928-B11. Classification (GTDB taxonomy): domain Bacteria; phylum Bacteroidota; class Bacteroidia; order Bacteroidales; family WCHB1-69; genus JAGVVH01. Next base: position 1,512 of record JAJDJJ010000059.1, on the reverse strand, counting down.
ACTGGTATCGAAGTGTGGGGAATGCCAACAATTTCACGCTGCTCCAATCACAAGCGCACAATGGCAGTGCCATTTACACCTTACAGGATTATGATGTACAAGTGAGTAACACCATGTATTATTATAAAGTCGAACTGATTAACGAGTGTGACGCAAGACTGGCAACATCTAACATATCTCACAACATCGTACTCACCGGCGAAGAGAATGACGCTAAGATCAACAACATGCAATGGCTCTCGTATGGCACGTGGGATAATGGTGTCTCAGAATATGCCATTTACCGGAAGTTGCAATCGGATACTGTATTTGCCAAAATCGACGAACTCTATGCTCAAAATTCAATGTATTACAGTGATGATGTGTCTGAATTGTTCGAGTTTGGTTCCGACTTTACCTATTATGTGGTGGCAACCCCACATAGCAACGATTACAACACGGCAGATGACGCAAGCATCTCCAACCATATCGTAGCCAAGCAAAAACCCACAACTTGGATCCCTAACGCTTTCAATCCGGCACGGGAATACAACCGTACTTTCCGCCCCATTAACTCCTTCGTTGACACCCAAAATTATCTTTTCACGATTTGGGCTCGTAACGGACAAATGGTCTTTCAGACCCGTAATCCTTACTTGGGATGGGATGGGACATACAACGGGCAAGAGGCACCGATAGGTGTCTATATCTACCATGTGAAGTACCTCTACCCCAACGGATCGCCATTTGAAAAAAAAGGAACAGTAACTTTGGTGAGATAAAAAAACGATGAATTTTCTTATGCAATTTCTCAAAATACTGGCGCATCCATTGATGATGCCCGTTTATTTCCTGTTGGTTCTTTTCATCTCTTTCGGTTACTTTAGTGTAAATCCTTCCATTTTGCTGTACCTTTTGCTTTTTGTCTTCATCACAATCTCTCTGCTACCAGGGTTGAGTCTCTATATGGCCGGAAGGACGGGGCTAATTTCAAGGCCACTTGATCCTAAAGGAAAAGATAAACGAATAGCTTTCTTGCTTCTGATGGTTTTTTCATTAGTGGTATGCAAAATGTGGCATGATAAAAATCCCGATGCGCTATATGTATATGTCTTTGCTACCATCGCCGTCGTCTATGCGGTATTGTTATTCAGCAATTATCTTTTCGAGATCGACTGGTTCACAACATTTTGGGGCGCCCTATTAGGCTTTTACCTCATCTTATTACAAATCGGCGGCGGTTTTTCCATGCTTCTGCTCGTCGCCTTGATACTTTTCGCTGCTTTGACGGCGGTTTTTCGTCCATTGGAAAATGCAGGAAAAACTAATTTCCAGCTATTTGCCGGCTATCTCATCGGGGCTATCACCAGCTTGGCAATGGGACGGGTGATGGTGATGTAGGACTTCCATAGTGCCATGTCAAGTATAAATGTTTGCAACTGCTCCCCTCATTTTAAAAAAATGATTTTTTTTCATGTTCTTTTGTTTGATCAAAAGAACCAAAAATCAAGCAAGCGAACACACTCTTTCTTT
>JAJDJJ010000058.1 GCA_030267125.1 Bacteroidales bacterium OttesenSCG-928-B11 | reverse complement strand
TTTATCATTTGCCGAATCTTTTTGGGATCTTTATTTTCCCAAAACCTCTAATAGAATTTAACTGTAAAAGTTATATCAGAGCGATAGACGAGGTTCGAACTCGCGACCTAAAGCTTGGGAAGCTTTCACTCTACCAACTGAGCTACTATCGCTTGGTTTTGCGGGGGCAAAAATAGAAAAAAATGATATGTGCCGTACGAAAAATGACGGAGTTGCAGGGATTAATCCTTTTATTTTCACAAAATGCCCACTAATTGAATCTGAAATCATATTTTTGCACCTTTGTTAATTAGAATAACGTTATGAAGAAATTATTTACAATCATCTGTTTATTATCAAGTTACATTCTTTTTGGTCAAGCATCTTTTTCCGATTTCTTAGATGACGATAAGATGGAATGCACTACGGTGACGGTGGGAAAGTTGGCTTCCGCCGATGGTTCGGTAATGACCTCTCACACCGACGACAGTCACCGCACCCGAACCAATATCAACGTTGTTCCGGCACAAGATCACCCGGTGGGCAGCATGAAGGCTATTTACAAACGCACCTATGCTCCGAAAGAGGAGGGAAAAATGGTGAAATATGCGTACGAAAAAACGGGAGAGATTCCGCAGGTGGCACATACTTACCAATATTTCAATAGCGCTTATGCTTGTCTGAACGAGAAGCAACTGGCAATCGGAGAATCTACATTCAGTGGCCGAGCGGAGCTGAAATCCGATAGTGGAATGATCGATTGTACAGCACTTTGCGAGTTATTGCTGGAACGTTGCACTACTGCTCGTCACGCTATCAAAACCGCCGGCGAACTATTGAAAACCTATGGATGGAATGATGCGGGTGAATGCCTCACCATCGCTGATAAAAATGAAGTGTGGCACTTGGAGATCGTGGGACCGGGAAAAGGAAAATTTGGTGCGGTTTGGGCTGCGCAACGCGTTCCCGACGGTCATGTCGGTGTTAACGCTAATGCTTCTACAATCAGAGAGATAGATCTGAAAAATAAGGATTATTTTATGGCTTCCGACAATGTTTTTTCCGTGGCGGAGGAGAACGGTTGGTATGACAAGAAAAAGGAAACTTTCCGTTTTGCTTATGCTTATGCACCGGAGAGTCGCACAATGCTCGCTTGCCGCCGCCGCGAATGGCGCGTATTCGACCTCTTGGCACCGTCTTTGAAACTGGATCCCAATAGTGAAAATTACCCCTTTTCCGTGAAACCCGACTCGTTGGTGAAGATGGAAGATATGGTTCGGGTTTTTCGCGATTATTATGAAGGCACAGAATATGATATGCGCAAAACATTGACTGTCACAGATAAAGAAGGGAAGACCGTGATCTCTCCCTTCGCTAATCCCTTTATGAAAGCCGATGAATTGAAACTACACCGTATCAATGGAGGTTGGCACTGGCGAGGCGAGCGAACGATTGCCGTTCATTTCACCGTTTATGCCACGATTATCCAGTGTCGCAACTTTTTACCCGATGAGGTAGGCGGTCTCTGCTGGTTTGCCTTAGATAACGTGGCGTCTTCGATTTATGTGCCCTTCTATTGCTCAATTACTGAGATGCCGAAAACTTACACCACCTGTGGACGGGAAACAGGTTTCAGCAAGGATGCCGCTTGGTGGGCGTTCAACCGTCTTGGCACACTCACCGCCAAACGGTGGGGCGACATGTATCCCGTGGTGGCGAAAGTGTGGAATCCGCTACAATCCCGCTTCTTTACCTCACAGCCGGTCATCGAGAGACAAGCCATGGAATTTCTCAACGCCGGCAAACGAAAAGAGGCCATCGATTTTCTTACCAAATATAGCAATGAATGTGGCAATGAAGCCGTTGAAAAAGCTTGGCAAACAGGAGATTATATCTGGACAGTATTTGATGGAAGTTGGTGATAAATGACTACTTTTGAAGGATTGATTTCACAAGCAAGATTATAACAACTTAAAAAAAGGAAGAGATAGCAGAGACAATAGGTCTTATTAACCATTAATCATTCAATTATGTTTCTTTGGGATTCTATAGCCTTCGGGCCGATATATAGCAGAAGATTAGGAAGTTCACTTGGGATTAACGTCTCCCCGACGGAGGAGAAAATCTGCTCTTTTAATTGTGTTTATTGTGAGTGTGGATGGACACTCAATACACAAATAAAGCCGGAATACTTTCTTCCCGCAACAGTGATTTTGGAAGCCATCGAAGCGAAGTTGCAAGATTGTGCTATCAATGAAACACCCATCGATAGCATTACTTTTTCGGGAAATGGTGAACCTACGTTGCATCCGGAGTTTGGTGAAATTATTGACAAGTTGATCGTTCTACGAGATAAATATTACCCACAATCGGTGATTACCTGCCTTTCGAACTCTACACAACTCTACAGGAAGGATGTGCGTGAAGCATTACTCAAAATAGAAAACCCGATCCTAAAATTAGATGCCGGCTCCGAACACGCTTTTCAATTGATTGACCGACCAACCATTCCGGTATCGTTGTTGGAAATTATTGATTGGTTGTTGCTTTTCCACGGGAAACTTATCATACAAACACTGTTACTGAAAGGGATAGTAGATGGAGAAGCATTTGACAACAGTTCCGGCGAAGAGCTGCGGTTGCTCATTGAACACATCGCAAAAATTAAACCCAGAAGCGTGATGCTCTACTCGCTAGACCGAGAAACACCCGCCAAAGAGCTGACCAAAATCCCTAAAGAGGAGTTGGAAAAAATAGCCGATAGTATTAGAGAAAAAGGAATTATAGTAAATGTATATTAATTAGGGAAACATGCTTTTTAACTCGATAGAATTTCTCCTCTTTTTCCCGATTGTCACCATCTTATTCTACCTTATCCCCCATTCTTATCGTTGGATCCACCTGTTGGCGGCGAGTTGTTTTTTCTACATGTTTTTCGTCCCACAGTACATTTTAATTCTATTGGTTACAATTGTAATAGATTATGCTGCCGGTATCTTAATGGAAAATACGGAGGGACGAAGGCGAAAGGTCTACCTGGTGGTCAGTATTGTCTCAACGTGTTTGGTTCTCTTCATTTTCAAGTACTTCGGGTTCTTCCACGAGAACATGATCCTGCTGAGTCACAAACTGGGATTTCCTTACCCCGAACGCGCAGTCAGTATCATTTTGCCGATCGGGCTTTCGTTCCACACTTTCCAAAGCTTGAGCTATGTGATTGAGGTTTACCGGAAAAATCAAAAAGCCGAGCACCATTTCGGAATCTACTCGCTCTACGTGATGTTTTACCCGCAGTTGGTGACCGGTCCGATCGAACGGCCGCAAAACCTGCTGCGGCAACTTCGGGAGCGGCAATACCTCAATAGCGATAATATAATCAAGGGATTACGACTGATTCTCTTCGGCCTTTTCATCAAAATGGTGATCGCTGACAATCTTGCCGAATATGTCGATATGATTTACGAAAACCCTGCGGCATACAATACCAGATCGATCTTCACCGGACTCTTTTTTTATTCGTTTCAAATCTACTGCGACTTCTTCGGTTATTCCACAATAGCCTTGGGTTGCGCTCGGGCAATGGGATTTTTCATCACCGACAACTTTAAAACACCCTATTTGGCGAAAAATATCTCCGAGTTTTGGCATCGGTGGCACATTTCGCTCTCCACTTGGTTCCGCGACTATGTGTATTTTCCCTTAGGAGGAAGCCGTGTTTCAATTCCTCGTTGGATGCTCAATGCCATGATCGTTTTCGTATTGAGTGGTTTTTGGCACGGTGCCAATTGGACTTTTATCCTTTGGGGCTTTTCTTACGGAATCCTCTTTATTTTGGAGAAATTATGGCGGCAATATGTTAAATTCCCGCAAATCGCTTCCGTTTGGGGAAACCGTATCTGGAATGGGCTTTGCGTGATTAAGAACTTTGTTTTGGTCACGTTGATCTGGGTGTTATTCCGGGCAACATCGCTTTCCCAAATCAAAGAGGTTGCCAAAGCGTCTATCACCAATATCGGATTGGAAGATAGTTTCGTAGTGGAACCGAAAGTGTGGTTCTTTTTGGCTGTTTTTATCCTTTTTGATGTGTTAATTCGCAAAAGCCGCTTTGATGTTTGGTGTAGCAATATCCCCGGTTTCGTACGCTGGATCGTTTATGCGTTCATGATCTTCTCCATCATCGTCTTCTCAAGTGTCAATAATTTCCCATTCATCTATTTCCAATTCTAATGCATGATACTATGAAAAAGAGAATGTTAGAAATCCTTTTGTTGATCGCCATAGTTGTTGGAATGAATTATGTTTACCGCCTTCTTTTTTGGGAGAAGGATTTGAATAAATACTCGCCGGAGGTTGAATTGATTCGTGATGTCATCGAAAAAGAGCCGCAAATCCTCTATCTTGGCGAATCTTCAAATATCTCCTATCATGATACCGATGAGGATAAACGAAAAATCAGTGATTTTATCGCCGATTATTTCCCCGGAAAAAAGATGACTGACCTGACAAAGCGTGCCGGTCATGCCGGTATATACTACACTTATCTTAAAAACCTCCCGAAAAATAGTGATCTTGATATCGTGATCGTCACCTTAAATCTTCGTTCCTTCGATGCCGAGTGGATCTATTCGGAGTTAGAAACTTCGCTTCAACAGAGTTTGGTGATGCTTCGGAAAAATCCACCGTTAGTGAACCGTTTCCTGCTCTCTTTCAAGGCATACGATATCAAGACCAAAACGGAACGCAGCAAGCAGATCAAACGCTATTTCAATCATCATCATCTTCACTTCCCTTATGACTTTCCGTACAATACTGTAGCGGAATGGGATACAGAACAGTACAAAAAGGGTGTTTACGATGAAAACGGCGAACGAAACGAAACACTTTCAATACTCGCCTGTTCGTATGTGAAGACTTATGGATTTCACATCAACGAAGGTGAAAATCCGCGGTTAAAACAATTTGATGAGATTGTGCAGTTGGCTCGCCGCCGCGGCTGGAAGCTCGTCTTCAATCTCTTACCCGAAAATACGGAACGTGCCCGGGAACTGGTGGGTGAAGATCTTGTTTATCTCATGCGCCAAAACCGCGATTTCTTAGTTAACTACTATACCCAAATGGGTGTCCTCGTAATTGACAACCTCGAAATCCTTCCCAACGACCAATTTATAGACCAAGACTGGACCACGGAACATTACTATGAAAAAGGAAGGAAGATGGTGGCGGAAAGAGTGGCGGAGGGGATGATGAATGCCCAATATTAAAAAGAAAACATATTTCGATTGTCTTCAATTGAGCAAATCAATGACCAATTGAAATACATTTTCATCGTGAATAATTGCATCTTTGCAATTTAAAATTAAAAGAGATAAACAGATGAAAAATATAAGATGTAACCATCTCAAAAGAACCGATAACAGTCAATTTTCTTCAGTTATTTATTGCTCCTTATTTTTTATTAATTGTCTGATTCTATTCCCTGTTCTCACCTTTGGCCAATCCGTTTTTACTCTTAAACGTTGTGTAGAAACCGGATTACAAAACAATTATGACATTCGTATTTCGACAAATGAACAGCAAATCTCCGACAACAATGTAACACCGGGGAATGCGGGCTATCTGCCTGTCATTTCATTATCGGCGGATTATTCAGGAAATCTGAATAATTTAATACAGCAATATCCCATTTCTGGGGGAGAAAAAACACAATTTAACAATGTACTGAACCAAACTTTCAGTACCGGAATCTATGCCAATTGGACGGTTTTCGAGGGTTTGGATAGAAAGACAAACAGCCAGAAATTGAGAGAATTGAAAGAGATGGGATCCCTCAATACCCGGTTGACAATCGAAAACTTTATCGCTGAACTCTCCGCCGAATATTATAACTATATCCAACAGATTATCACATTGGAAAATCTGCGACAAACTGTCAATCTCTCGAAGGAGCGAATGCGGATTGTAGAAGAACGCTATAATATCGGAGCAGGATCACGGTTGGAGTATCAACAAGCACAAGTAGATTTTAACACCGATAGCTCTCGATTAATCCGACAAAAGGAGAACCTCTTCGCCTCCAAAATCCGGCTGAACAGATTGATGGGTAACCAAGATGTGGAAATGAAAATCATCACTGCCGACACAGATATCGTGATTGACCTCATCAATGAAAATAAGGATCAGCTTTGGGATAATACACTAAAAAACAACGTCTTCCTATTACTGTCAGAAAAAAATGTTGAATACGGCCAACTGGAACTAAAGACGCTACAGAGTGTCAATTATCCTTATCTGAGAGTGAATGCGGGCTATGGCTACACATTAAACACATATCAAATGGGAATGACCGGCAAACAAAATAATCTCGGACTAAACTACGGTGTGACGCTCGGCTTTACAATCTTCGATGGGATGAATCGCACCCGCAAACAAACTAATGCCCGTATCGAAATCGAAAACCGAAAGTTAACGTACGATAATCTATTACTTGAACTGAAGAGCAATTTTTCTAACATTTGGTTGGCTTACCTCAACAATTTGGATCTACTGAAATTAGAGCGTGAAAATCTTACCACTGCGCAGCATAACTACAATATCGCCATGGAGAGATATAAATTAGGCGATTTGGCTGGAATCGAATTGAGGGAAGCACAAAACAGTTTGCTTGCCGCTGAAGAACGGTTGGTATTGGCTAAATACAGCACCAAACTATGTGAACTTTCGCTGTTGCAAATTAGTGGGAAGATTACGGAAATTGTAGATTAGAAGTCCGAAGATTTAAAATTAGCACGGAACAGAAAAGTAAAGTTTTTCTTTATCCTTTGTTTGGCTTTTATCTATCGTAAAACCTCTTTACTCGCTCAATCTCCTTTTCAAACTTCTGCTCTCTATTTTGGCTTGTTTTCTCGAAAAATGAAAGTTCCACGTGGATATCGTTCTTTTTTTTCACTTTTCTCCACGAACCGATAATTTTTCCATTCAACATGATGGTGGAAGAAAAGATGCCGTTCTTCGTCATCACTTTGCTATGATACTCTTTTTCAATGATTTCAGAACGATCTTTGTAACTCACCACAAATTCATCAAAAGGAGGTAGCAGTAAAACAGACTCTCTATCTTTTTCAGGAATAGTGACGTCATTTTTCATCCAGAAGGTTTTGTCGTTGAGTGTTTCTGAAACAAAGTGTTCTTTCACTAATTCCAAAGCGCTCTTTGCTTCAGAGGTTAGTAGTCCCGACCACCAAGAGAAATCATGGATCGTGGCGGGGCCATGGCTATTGAAGAATTTGAAAGCCAGCCGCCCGAGAGCTTCCTCTTTGATGAAAGGTTTGGTCTTGGGCACGCGTTCCTCCAACAGGGCGTAGGTATGTTTGTTAACACCAACAATGCCACTACATGTAATTCCGAGTAATTCCGATCGAGACAGGACATGGCTTAGCGTGTGTTGATCCAACTCAAAACCATCATTTGCCAAATGTTCACCGATCTCCTGTTTGGTGAGATGACCGTGTTTTTCCAATAATTTTTCCATTCGTCGGCTACCTTGCGCAATCAGTTTTTCATCCGCACCCCACGATTTGCCGTATGCTTCGTAGATGGGTAATAGCCTTGCGGAAGAGAGCTCCCGAAATTCGTGAATATCTTCCGCTGCAACGAAATGCCATGTCGGACGCAAAATGTGTGTGCGAAGAATTTCACCGGTATTTAAAGCATCCTCGATATTACATACAGTCGCATTATTTAACCGGACACCGATTGCCCATTTCGCCATATCGAAGTTTTGTGCTTGTACAATACCCAAATGGGAAACAATTTCCTTAGAGGATTTTTTTGAATGACAGGCTAATAGTTGATTATGAAGGCGGATATGGAGAAGATCGGTAACGGTCATTGGAGTTTTGATGTTTTGTGGATTTTAAAACTTGTATCCTACCGTTACGGCAAATCTATTTGTGTTGTACGAGTTTTCAGCGCGGTAAGCATATTCGGGGCTGTACATCCAGTGATCCTCTTTCGACAATTTCAGATTATAGGCGAAGTCCACGAAAAAGGATGAGCTTCTGTACCCTACGCCGATAGCCGCTAAATGGGAACTTGTGTTGTTGATGTTGTCTTTATAAGGATTACTTTGGAAGTTATAACCCAATCGACATAAGAAATGCTTGGTCAGATAGACTTCTCCTCCAATACGAATGACGTGACTGGCACCATATTTCTTAGAAATATTGGCATTTTCATCATAGAAACCATAATCGGAAGCGTACATTTTTGCCATTCCGTAGTTCGTAAATTCATAATCAGCGCTAATAAATGCCCGACCTTTGATCAAAAATGCGATATTGGCATTTACCCGAAGAGGAGTTGTTAATTTATATTTGTATTCGTTTTCGTATTTGAATGCTGCGCTAAGGTTCGTCTCCATTTCCGATATATAGTCTTCTCTAAGCGAATAATAAGTGGGTGTATGAAAAGCCGCGCCAATTCTGAAAAAATCAACCGGTTGATAAATCAAACCTAACTTTAAGTTAATTCCTGTCCCATTTACATCTAACTTGGAGCGGTGTTTTATCTGGGTTAGATCTTGAGGATTTTCATCGAGATTATCTTCTTGGAAAGTAACAGACTCCCTATATTTAAGAAAAGGTATGCCTATTGTGGCTCCGATATAGAGCTTGTCATCGTAATTTCCGCCTAAGGTTAGATTCATCTCATCGATTCCACCGGAAGTTAGTACTGATTTTTTCTGATTGACTTCATTGGAATTACTTAACGGATAATAGCTATACGGACTATTAGCCGTATCAATAACCCAAGTATCAAAAGCCAACCCCACATCATCGGAAAGGTTTCCATAATATGTGCCGTTTGCCATATCTACGTAGTAATTAGCAATGGAGGAATTGTCCACGCCTTCTACTCGAAACCCATTATTGAAATCATTAATCCTGTTGTAACCAAAACCAAATTGCATGCCTTTCCAAGCCGATTCGTTCCGTATCGGAGCAGTAAGTACCATGCCAAAATTAGTGAGGCTGTAATTTGTGGAAAGATAGTTTGATGTTTTTCCATTATAATCAGAAGAGGTATTGAAAAAAGAAATTACGACCGGAGTAAAAGAGAATTCGCTTTTTTTATAAATTCCGATGGATGCAGGATTAATACTCAGTGCGGAGTATTCAGCACCCACAGCACCAAATGCACCACCGGCACCCATAAATCTCGCAGTCCCCTGCCAATTAGTTTGAGAAAACCGGAAAGCGTCAACATCTGACTGCGCTTTTACTGCAACTGTTGCAAGACAAAGAATGATTGTCGATATGAGAAACTTTTTCATGAGATTATATTTTTAAATAATGATCAAAAATAACATGAGGGAAAATTATCTGTTTTGGTAATTTTTCCTCATGTTATTTTCATTTACAATGTTTTATGCTGGATTTATTTGTTAACGACGACTTCTTGTTGAACCACCGCCGCTGCCACTTGACGAACTACCGCTCCGTGAAGAGGATGAACTTGGTGTGGAAACGGATCTGCCGCTGGATGAACTTCTGCTATTATTGTATGATGGCGAGGAGTTCGAACGATTGTTATTGTTGTACGATGGTGAAGAAGAGGGTTGTTGGCGACTGTTATTGTTATAATTCGGCGAAGAAGAGGGTTGCTGGCGACTGTTATTGTTGTACGATGGTGAAGAAGAGGGTTGTTGGCGGTTATTATTATTGTAATTTGGTGTGGAAGAGGGTTGCCTGTTTTGATTTTGGTTGCTTGGTGTTGTCGAAGGTTGCCTGTTTTGATTTTGATTATTCGGTGTTGTCGAGGGGCGGGTTACCGGTTGGCGATTCACATTCGGATTAGCGTTTGCCGGTTGGCGATTTTGACTGCTCGGCGTTGTTGTAGGTTGACGTCCAGTAGTTGTATTTGCCGGTTGGCGATTCACATCCGTATTCGTCGTATTTGATTTATTTACATTCGTATTTACCGGTTGGCGATTTTGATTGCTCGGCGTTGTTGTAGGTTGACGTCCAGTAGTTGTATTTGCCGGTTGGCGATTCACATCCGTATTTACCGGCTGACGCACCGTATTATTTGACGTTGTGGGCTGTTTATTCACATCGGTGCCACTGTCTGTAGGTTTACGGTCTATGTTTGTATTTGTATTAACCGATTGTTTATCCACATTTGTATTGACAGGTTGTCTATTTGTAGTATTTGTATTAACCGGTTCTTTTCCAATAGTTCCTGATTCCCTACCGGTTGTCATGTTATCCATATTTTTTGAAATTGATGGTCTAGGCGACGAGGTTGTTGTGGAAGATGAAGAAGATGTGATGGCGTCGTATCTTTCAGAAAATGTTGTTGCTGGCCCCACAGATCTGGTCACTGAGCCGACACTGTTGTTATTGTCGTCACGGCCTCTGTTAGGCCCTTCCCCGCGATCCCTTCCTGCAATACCGTTTGTTGTTCCTGCGCTGTTTCGGTGACCATAGTTGTAGGTGCTGTTTCTGTCATAGTTATTGTGGTAATAGCCAGCCATATAACCATCATGGTATCCATGGTTATATCCATGATAATATCCGTGATTATACCCATGACCGTAACCTCCTCCCCAGTAGTATGGACTGTTCCAGCCCCAGCCATAGCTAAAACCGCAGCTGTAATAACCGTAGTTATAATAATATGGGCGATAGTAGGGTGTCGGCCACCACCAATCGTAACCCATGTAGATACTGATTCCCCAATTGGAAGGCGTATAGGTATACCAGTAAAGATTGGTGTAATAAGGGTCGTAATAGTTCCACCCGTAATAAGCATCTGTATGGAATCTGCGTATTCTCGAGGTATAATAGTAATCGTAATAATCATCCTCGTCGTAATAGTAATTATTAGTTACGTAAGTATTACCATTGCCATCGGATTCCGTTTCCGAGTAACTGTAATCGGAATACCCTTGATTTGAAGCATCGGAGTATTGATAGTCGGAATAAATGTTTTGGGAGGGATTGTTGTTGGAGGAGTGGGTTGTCGTTGTGGGTTTGTCTTGTGTTTTGGATGAAGTGTAAACGTCATCATAAACAGTAAATGAATTAATTTGGCAGGAGGTAATTACAAATAGAGCCAAAATGATCGGGATTAGTCTCTTTTTTTTCATAGCTTGGTTCTCCTATATTTTAGTTGATATTCTTTTTATATTTTTGCAAACCGATTTTTCGGACAACAAAGATACTTAAAAGTTAAATCATAAACGGTAAGAATGGCAAAAAGTTTTACTACAAGAGAAGAGAATTACTCGCAATGGTACAATGACATAGTGAAAAAAGCGGATTTAGCTGAAAATTCAGCGGTTCGAGGTTGTATGGTAATCAAACCATACGGCTATGCAATTTGGGAAAAAATGCAACGCGCACTGGACGACATGTTTAAAGAAACAGGTCATGTGAACGCCTATTTTCCGATTTTCATTCCGAAATCATTTTTAAGCCGCGAAGCAAGTCATGTGGAAGGGTTTGCCAAAGAGTGTGCCGTAGTTACACATTACCGCCTCATCAATGATCCCGAAGGCAATGGTGTAGTCGTTGATCCGGAAGCGAAATTGGAAGAGGAGCTGATTGTGCGTCCAACTTCCGAAACGATAATTTGGGATACTTATAAGAATTGGATACAATCATACCGCGATCTTCCTATCCTCTGTAATCAGTGGGCCAATGTGGTGCGCTGGGAAATGAGAACCCGTCTCTTCCTTAGAACAGCAGAATTTTTGTGGCAAGAAGGCCACACCGCACACGCCACTCGGGAAGAGGCCGTTGAAGAGACTGAAAAAATGTTGCGGGTTTATGCCGATTTTGCTGAAAAATTCATGGCGATGCCGGTGATCAAAGGGGTGAAAACACCGAACGAACGGTTTGCCGGAGCGGAAGATACATATTGTATAGAGGCGTTGATGCAAGACGGCAAAGCGTTGCAAGCCGGAACATCACACTTTTTAGGACAAAACTTCGCCAAGGCTTTCGATGTGAAATTCCTTAATAAAGAGAATCAACAAGAATATGTTTGGGCTACTTCTTGGGGTGTTTCCACACGCCTGATCGGAGCATTGATCATGAGCCATTCCGATGATAATGGATTGGTACTGCCTCCGAAATTAGCCCCTATCCAAGTGGTTATAATCCCGATTTATAAAACGGATGAACAACGGGCTGCCATCACCGAAAAGGTTAATGATTTGGTCGCGAAGCTAAAAATAAAAAATATCTCCGTAAAATATGACGATGACGACTCCAAACGTTCAGGATGGAAATTCAATGAGTATGAGTTGAAGGGTGTGCCTGTGCGCATTGCCATCGGGCCGCGCGACTTGGAAAACAACCAGGTTGAAATAGCTCGCCGCGACACATTCGAAAAAATCACCGCCTCTTTTAATGATCTTGAAAATACTATCGAGAAATTATTAGTTGATATTCAAGAAAATATATACAATCGTGCTTTGAAATTCCGGGAAGAAAATATTAGAAAAGTAGACAACTGGGATGAGTTTATATCCATTTTGGACGAAAAAGCAGGTTTTGTTTCCGCACATTGGGATGGTACTCCCGAGACGGAAGAAAAAATCAAGGAATTAAGTAAAGCTACCATTCGCTGTATTCCGTTCGACAACCCCGAAGAAGAGGGTAAGTGTGTCTTGACCGGAAAACCATCCAAACAACGGGTTCTTTTTGCAAGAGCTTATTAATCAGTCATTATGCAACAAATTAATGATCCCCGCTTAGTCGCTTTTAAAGAATTATTGGATATTTTGGATCAACTGCGGGCAAACTGCCCATGGGATAAAGCCCAGACTTTCGACTCGCTGCGCTATCTTACGATTGAAGAGACTTATGAACTTTCGGACGCTATTTTGGATAAAAAATATGCCGATATCCCTAGCGAATTAGGTGATCTGTTATTGCATATTGTTTTTTACGCCAAAATCGGTTCGGAACAATCACTTTTCGACATTACGGATGTATTAAAAGGGATCAATGAGAAGTTGATCCGTCGACATCCCCACATTTTTTCCGATACGAAAGTTTCTGACGAACGTGATGTACGGGCGAATTGGGAAGTTATCAAGCTGAAAGAGGGTAACAGATCTGTGTTAGGCGGTGTTCCCGTTTCATTGCCAGCGATGGTGAAAGCTTACCGCATTCAGGAAAAAGCAAGTGGCGTAGGCTTCGATTGGAACGATAGCGAACCGGCATGGGAAAAAGTGGAAGAGGAGATGCAAGAGTTTAAAGAGGAGCTCTCCATCGAAAGTGACCGGGTTGAGGATGAGTTTGGTGATATGCTCTTCGCTTTGGTCAATTATGCCCGGTTAACAAAAATCAATCCTGAAGATGCCTTGGAAAAAACCAATAAACGTTTTATCCGTAGATTCCAATACATGGAAAAGCGGGCAAAAGAGATGGATAAATCTTTGTCTGAAATGTCGTTGGATGAGATGGAAGAGCTTTGGCAAGAAGCAAAGAGATCAATGATCAATGATTAAAAATTGTCGTCTTCTCAAATTCCCTATTTCAATCCCTTAACTCCCGATTTTACGGCTATGTATTCTTTAAGATAAAACGGCTCGAAATAGGCTTTGTCCTCAAATTCTTGATTCTTAAATTTCTCTAATGCTTTCTCTAACATGTTCGTTGAGGAAAGTGGCGCATTTGAGAAAATGGCGTTCGGATATCTTGACAGGATATCTTTGCATTTAGGCATGCCGTTTCCGCAAAAAACGACCTTTCTCTTTTCCAACAGTTCGGCAAAGCTGTTTTCATCAATAATCATTGCCGAAATATCTTGTAACATAGAGCCATCTGCCGAAAATAGCGTGGTGAAAACTTCCATCCTCCGAGCATCAATCATTGGACAATAGCATATTTTAGCCATCTCTTCGCCGGTTAGATTTCCAGCAGATTCGATCTCTTTTTTTGCACCCATCATAATGCTTTGCAGAGTAGGAATAGCAATCACCGGTATATCCAACGCATAAGCAAGACCTTTCGCTGTGGAGGCACCAATGCGCAATCCCGTGTAGGATCCCGGTCCAATACTCAACACAATAGCGGAAAGCTGTTCCTTTATCGTTTTACTTTCCATCATAATTTCATCAATAAACGGGATCAGATTCTCGGCATGCGAAAATCCGTTTGCAATTTCTTTACTTATTACAATTTGATCGTTGATGGAGAGCGCTACGGAACAAGTTTCGGTGGCGGTTTCGATATAGAGAAGAGTGATATTTTGATGATTCATGATTGTAAATTGTTAAAACATATATCCCATCTTGATATACAAATTCGACATCTTGTTATTATCTTGTTTATTGAAAGGGGCAGCCCAATCGACAGAAAGGACAAAATTTTCGTTCATGGCAATTTTCAACCCCAAACCGGCGGATATGTGAGGAGTGTATATCTTATTGGTCGAAAAATCAATGTATTCCGGCAGTTGTGCTAAATCAAAGTCGGGATCATTTTCTTTGATGTTACTAATCAGCACCTCTTCCGAAATGTCGTAAGGTTGTAGAATCATACCGGCATCCAAGAAAGGTACCAATCCGATGTAAAAATTTTCCTTTTTGATTTTGAATTTGGCCACTTTGAATCGAAATTCCACATTAGCAAAAGCGAAACCATTGGCCGCAACCTTGTTACGTTGAATACCGCGTAATGTGTTTGCACCGCCTAATGCTTCATACAGAACGCGTTGAATATAAAGCGTATTCCAGTAATTATTAAGGTAAAACGGTGTTTCACCCGCGGCGCTCAGTTGAACAGCGGCACGATAGGCAAACGAAATCCAATCTTTGTAAATCGGAACATAATGGCGGAAGGTGAAGTTGGTTTTCAAATTGTTGAATTTGGATTGGTCTCCAAAAGCTGCCGTGTAAGTTAGGAAGACATCTGCGTAAATTCCTTTAGTGGGGTTTTGTTGTTTATCGCGGCTGTCGTAAGTGATACCTGCACGTATGTAAGGATGCCAACCACCATCTTCGTTTTCGCCGATCAATCCCCATTTTTGATACTTTTCGTACAATCCATCCACATCCGGCAGTTTATCTTCGTCTTTTTTCCCTTTATTGATCATGTCAATATTCACAGAACCAATGTTATACACCAATAAACCAAGACCGGCATTCCAGTTCCAGTTTCCTCCGATTTTACCTTGCAGGTCACCACTGACTCTAAAAATATCACGCCGGTATTTGTAAAAAGCCCGGGATATATAGTTGGGATCGCCTTGTGTTTTCCACTCGGGATTATAGACGGATTGGTAGCCGTTGAATCCGAAAAAATCACTCATGGCATCCGGAAGATAAGAGATGTCAACTGTCAATCGGTGTTTGGGAATCAGATATTTAGAATCATAAGAGAATCTGAAAAGGCCATATCTTTTGGTTGTATATGCTAATTCCAAATAGAGTGAATGAAGATATTCGGGGTAGGTGCTGCCATCGCCAAAAAAGTAAATGTTAGTAAGTGCACCTAACTGCAAACCCAAATCCGAATCATAGGCGATACTCGGCAAAACACCGAAAGTCCAACCGGTTCGGACACTCTCTTTTTCTTTCTTAGGTTTTTCCGTTTTAGGCTTCTCTTTTTGTATATCGTTGGAAATCTGTGCTAAAGTGATAGTATCGTTAGCCCTTAAACCCAAGGTGAAAGCACACAATATCAATGAAATTAATAAAAGTTTTTTCATAATCCATGATTTAAAATGAGAGACAAAAATAGTGAAAATAGCGGATAAGTCTTTTTTTGAGTTACTAATTTCTATTTATTAAGATAAATTAATGAATACATCTTTTTTTATTATTTTTGTGAGCAACTGTTTTTTATTGAAAATCAACAATATTAATCAAAACAATAACCCCATGAAAAAATTACTACTTATTATTACAATCGCCATTTTATGTGGTGCGGTTTGGACAGCGCAAGCGCAAGTCCAAAAAACATTTTTGAAAGTGATTTATGTTGACCTTGTAACGGTTGAGATAAATGTGTATGATCCGGACCTTGCTATGTGGATAGATGTCGAAGTTGAGCAATACACCGTGTTGACTGACGACTTTCCGATAGAGGGCGGCATCGTGCAAATTCGGAACAATGAGGTAACGGTTGTTTTTGCCGACAGCGTGGAACAGAATCGAAGTTACCTCTTTGACGACGTTATTTCGATGGAGTTTGAGCAACGTACCGTGCAAGGCATTAAAGAGATGGAAACCATAAAGTTTTCCGCTTATTTTGTCGGAGATGTGTTGCATCTCTCTTCCGAGCAAATGTTGGGCAATGTCAGCATCTATTCTATAACCGGAGCGTTGGTTGCGGGCATTAACAATGCCGGCAATACAGCCCAAATCAACTTACCGGGATTATCCAAAGGTGTCTATATTGTGCGGGCAGGTACAAGCAGTGTGAAGACCATTAAATAAAAGAAGGAGGTGACAATGAAAAAAAGAATATTCATTTTA
>JAJDJJ010000057.1 GCA_030267125.1 Bacteroidales bacterium OttesenSCG-928-B11 | reverse complement strand
AAAAGCACAGAAAGACTTTGAACTAGACCCATTTAAAAAGATTGCCTTACCGTTGCTATTTGGCTTCCTGCTCTTTTTTGGTTCAGCCTTTCTCCTCATATACAGGAAAACCATGTTCTTTACAAATTTTCACAATATTTCTTACATCATCTTATCAATACTTGGTGCCGTCTTAATGAATATCGCTTTAGACAATATAAGCAAGCGCATCAAGTCGAATTTCATGAAAGACAGGTTTAATATTGAAAATGAATCTTTTGAACAATCACAAAAGAAAATTGAAAATGAGTATTCGGTTAATATCCCGATGAAATATTTATGGCGAAGAAAAACATGGAAAGGTTGGATAAACATCGTGAATCCTTTCCGTGGAACATTGCTAATTGGCACGCCAGGTTCGGGTAAATCTTTTTCTGTGGTAAATTCCTATATAAGACAACATTCGGCAAAGAAATTCTCAATGGTGGTTTATGATTTTAAATACCCGGATTTAGCGAAGATCACGTATTACCACTATTTGCTGAATAAGAAAAAGGGACAAATTCCCAACTTTAAATTTAATGTTGTGAATTTCTCAGATGTTGAATACAGCAAACGTATAAACCCACTGAAAAGAGAATATATAGAGGTTTTGGCAGATGCGACGGAGACAAGCGAAGCCCTGTATGAATCTTTGCAAAAAGGCGATAGGGTAGGGGGAAGCGCAGAATTTTTCAAAACATCGGCAGTGAACTTCCTTGCTGCATGTATTTATTTCTTTAGCCGTTACGAGAATGGTAAATATTCTGATTTACCGCATGTTTTGGCTTTTATAAATAGAGATTATTCAGAGATTTTCAAAGTACTATTCTCGAATCCCGAATTGCAGAGTTTATTAAGCCCGTTTAAGACGGCATACGACAACAAGGCATTTGATCAGTTGGAAGGGCAGATCGGTAGTTTGAAAGTACAAATATCCCGCCTTGCGACCAAAGAATCATTTTGGGTGTTTAGCGGGGATGACTTCGATTTAAAGGTCAGCGATCCGAAAAATCCGAGTTATTTGATTATCGCAAATAACCCCAAGACACAATCTATGAATAGCGCCTTGAATGCACTTATTCTTAACCGTCTTACGCGGCTTGTTAATACAAAAGGGAATATCCCAACCTCTATCATTGTGGACGAATCCCCGACATTGTATTTTCATCAAATAGCGAATCTACTTTCTACCGCACGTAGCAATAAAGTATCTGTTTTGTTGGGGTTGCAAGAAATACCACAATTGGAAGAACAATATGGGAAAAACATTGCCAAAACGATTACTTCCGTGATCGGTAATGTTCTTTCCGGTTCTGCAAGATCAAAGGAGACATTGGACTGGTTGCAGACTATTTTTGGGAAAGTCAAGCAGCGCAAGGAAGGTGTTACTATCAGAAAATCAGAGACAACAATCAATATCAACGAGCAAATGGACTATTTAATCCCAGCTTCGAAAATCGCAGGTTTGCCGGCGGGTAGTTTGGTGGGGCAGATTGCGCTGGATTTTGGACAAGAAAACGACTTCCCTTCAACTATGTATCACTGTGAAACAGACCTAAATTTAAATGCTATAAAAAATGAAGAAAAACATCACGTTAATTTGCCCAAATTTTATATTTTTGGCGATTCAAATGATCGCGAGAAAAAGCTTCAGGCAAATTTCGAGAGGATCTATAGGGATGTAGATTACATAGTAAAGCAATATGAATGATTATAGCATAACACTGGAAGAACTTGGCAAACGACTGAAAGAAATCAGGGTATATTTGGGGCTTAACCAAATGGAATTAGCGGAAAAAATAGACAGCACACAAGTTGCTGTTTCCCGTTTAGAAAGAGGAGCTGGAGGAACGATTGCTTTTTTCACAACGGTTGTTAGCTTTTATTCTCAACACATATATATCAATTGCCTTTTTTCCAAACACTTTTCACTTATACCGAGTAAAGATGCCAGCATTGACAGGTCATACCTTGAAACAGTTGTGGAAGAAATAATCAACACTGCTTTAGAGAAGCATGAGAACGAAAATCAAATGGCTTTGGATAACCTAAGAACATCGCTGAAACGTGCTGTGACATTGATTAATTGATGTAAGCCTCGATTAATGTTGTATTTTCTTCTCTTTTCATTCTAGTTATTTTTTGATAAGTACTCTTGCAGCACAATATAAAAAGGAAAGAGTTTCGGAATCCCGAAACTCTTTCCTTTTGAAAACAGATTAGCCAGAAAAATGAGAATGTTAAAACTCTTTTATCGCACGGGCATCAAATCCATCTGAAAAATTTTTCCAGTGTTTGTCACTGTCCTTATTTTTCATATCAATGTAATACGCTTCATCATCGTCTTTCTCTGAGGATGACCAAACATAATTTGAGCTAAAGGTGGATCCGCCATTGGATTGCAAACTGGTTTGCAATACTTGGTACGATTTTGCAATTTCCAATGCTTCGTCCCATGACGGGAGATACCATCCTGTTACACCGCCTGTATTTTTATCTTCGCACCATTTGAAAATAGGAAAATCACTTAATGGCAGATCGCAAGCCTTGATTGCCTCCATATTAACTTTGCCATTTACCAGACTAGATGCTCCTACTAAGAAATAACCATTTCCGTCATGGCTGTGCCATGCCAAATTTGCTCCTTTATCCATAGAGATGATCTTGCCATTTTTCCCTCCGTTCGTTATCTTATAAACGATTCCTTTTACTCCACCTACATTGTAATAATCCCCTATGCTATAAGTTTTTTCAGTGGATGTTCCATTATTGTTTCCCCCATTATTTCCCCCGTTGTTATTTCCTCCATTATCAGGATTGTCCTCTTTGTCGCATCCGACAATGGAAAAAGCTAGACACAGACACATTGCAATACTCAGTAATTTTTTCATAATAGTATTTTTTAATGTTGATAAATGATCACGGCACAAAAATAATATCTTTTTTAGATACTATCATTAGAATGATTTTACTGCACGGACAACAAACCCATGAGCACTGTTTTTATCATACTCTCTCGCTCTCTTATTATTCATGTCAATATAATATGCGAGATAAACGTCATCTTCCGTGGAAGACCAAACTTGATTTGATCCAAAAGTGGATCCACCGTTGGCTTGTAACTCCACCTGCAATGCAAGATATGATTGTGAGATTTCCAATACTTCGTCTTTAGCCGGCAGATACCATCCTGTCACTCCACCTTTATTTTTGTCATCGCACCATTTGAAAGCAGGGAATTGGGCAATACCCGAGCTACTTGCTTTTATTTTTGCCATGTTTTTTGTTCCATCTTTTTCATCGGTAGCTCCCGTTGAAGTGGATGTTTCTTTCTGCCATGCTAAATTTGTTCCTTCGTCCATGGAGATGATCATACCATTTTTCCCTCCGTTTGTTACCTTGTAAACGATTCCTTTTACTCCTCCTTCATTGTAATAATCCCCAACGTCATAAGTTTTACCAGAAGATCCTCCATTTTCCGAATCATCATCTTTGTCGCATCCGACAATAGAGAGTGCTAGACACAGGCACATTGCAATACTCAGTAATTTTTTCATAATAATTTTTCTTTAATGTTAGTAAATAATCACGGCACAAAAGTAATCTTTTTTCTTATATGAATACTTTTCGAAAAATTATTGTACTATAGTGCTTCTAAAGTGTTGATATTCGATGAAGTAGTTGTGACACTACGTTGACGAAACAGTGTGTTATGAAAAAAGACACAGGATATAGTTGTAATTAGAACAAGTATAATTTTCCAACATTTAGTAAAAATAAAAGTTGATCTTCATTTAATCAAATTCGTTCCGCTTCTTGTGCAAACAAAATAAATTCTTCTCTTTCGGTTTAAAAGGAATTATTTACCAAATCGGGGCGCCACTTTGGGAGCCCCGATAGAATCATAAATAATTACGTATTAATATACTGCAAGATTGCAGGAACAAAATTACCAAACTTAAATAATATTTGCCTGATCAATTGTGAGTATATTTTCTTCCTCACTGAACATTCCGGAAGAGTTCTCTGACATTACTTTGAAATGATGATAAATAGTATTGTTATCCCCATCTCGGATGCATAGGACTCCAGAGTTAAGATCAGTGTTTGCCAATGGAACCGCAAAAGCACCATTCGTTCCTTCTGAAGAAGAGATTTCTTTGATTTTCTTCCAATTTCCTTGCTCCGTCATTTTGTACAGATGGTACGTTCCTACGGCCATTGTTTTTTGCCACCTCATAATTACATTACTTATCTCTCCATTATTATTGAGAGATCCGGATGAATAATTAAGGGTAGGAGAGGTTGGCCTATTTGAATCTACAATCATTGTCCCAAGGAGCTTGGATGGCAGCGAGGGTGCATATTCTTCAATAATTTCTGCATTTCCACCAATTCCTTCACTATATTCAATCTTTCTGGAAGCGGTGACTCTATAGAAAAGTTGCTCTCGATACGGAAGATCTTGCAGATCGGAAAAATCATCTCTAATTTTCCATGTGCTCTCAGACAGCATGTTTTCACTTTCCAAATCTATTTCAGCCACTTTCTCCATAGAGAGAACAGATTGTGCTTTTTCTTGGGAAGTAGTTCTGTAAAGAGCTATTTTGCAGATGTTTTGATTTTCAGGATATGCGTTGACTTCAACTTCCACAAAAGGATAATTGTCAAGGGTTAACCCGCTCATAACAGGGATTATGCTTTTAACCTGAGGTGCTTCCGGTGGATTGGAGTTCACAAGTTTTACAGGCCCGGTAAATGGGCTGAAATCGCTCATTAACATTTGATTATCCATTTCCCTAACGGCATAGAAATAAATGTTGTTTGTTGTCCCATCCAAAGTGAAGTCAGTGAAAAGTACTCTTGGGGTTGTTCCTGTTGTGACAACCTTTGCCATTGGAGCCATATCAAATTCAGGACTTTCAGGATGTAGAAGATATCCGTTCCGATCTCGTATGCTTTGTTTCTTGGGTAGAGGTTTGTAATTCGGGAAATCATCCGCTGTGCGAATATGCTTATATGTTACAGGAAACTCTGTGAGAGGAATGAAGCAGGTATATACAACTTCTTTGATGCAATCTAAGAGGGTTAATCCTGTTGCTGGAACGACAATTTGATTTAATGATGTCAAACTTTGAGAAGTAAGCGGCGACAAATTACTGGATCGCAGACTATTGATTGCCGTGATAAAATTATCATTGTCAGGAAGCGGGAAAGCAAAACCATTTGAAGCGGGGAAAGTTCCGTAAGAGTTAGCTGTGGTTAATCCATCAAAATTGAAGAAGTTTTGCCAGCGTTCGGCAAGGAATTCTTCGCTATTGCCTCCCAAGTTTTCAAGTTCTGTCTTGATTTGCGCAACGGTTCCTGTTTTGTATAAAGCATTTAAAAGCAATGCGTCATCAGCTCTACAGAAAAGAATATTGGCGGGGATGTGATTGAATGGAACCGTAAATGAATAGGTGGATTTTCCATAAAAATCAGGTCGGGTGGCATAACTTGTAACGCATGTTAATCCTCCCGGCCGTTCAGCTTTAACTTTTTCTTGCGCGAACATCAATGCTGGCGAGCTCATTTTGGAAACACGGGAAGATGAATTAACGGAACTTTTTAATCCAAAGATAGAATAGCGAGTTCCCTCATTTTCTGCCGGCATTATATTCGATGCCGTTATTTGATGATTAGCATTGGCGTACAAATAAACCTTATATCCGGGATAATAGTTGACTGATAACCCCGTGCCGGTTTTGATTGCATTTGCATCATTTATGCTCACAAATTGAGGATCTTGAATGTATAGGACTAAAGAGTTTCCAGAATTATTCATCTTTATAACTTCAAACACGGTTCTTTCGCCGTTATTCGCATACTCTGGTTTTCTTTTCAAACGGATGATCCCGTTATGGAATTCCACTTTGTTTGCTTGTTGTTGATGTTGCGGAAGAGTGAATCCAGGGAATGTAATTTTGTACAACCCTTTATAACCTGTTGTTGGATTGTTGTTTGCATCTGCAATAGTTTCAGACACAGCTTCTATAGTTGCTGTTTTCCAAAATCCCCTAGATTTTTCAAGAAATCGTTCCTGTTCGTTATTTGAATTGGTAGTATAGAATATTTCTCTATTTATACTCCAGTTGTGGCCAATCTTAACTTTGATTGTGTGCGGATTATGTGTCCCCCAATTGCTTGTATTTTGCATGTTTTCAACAAGCATGAAAAGTCCATCCGTGCTTATATCCGGCGTTTTATATGTCGTACCAATACCTGCACTTGTATTATCGTCTGAGAAATCAATCAAATCGGAATCTTTTTCTTTATATACCGTGATCACGGGATTTGTGGCTGATGGTGTGATATCTTTAATGATCAGCTGCTGATCGCCAATAATCATCACGCCTCCCACATACTTACTTACATCCGCAGGAAGAATTTTTGGAACATATATTTGCGGATTATTACTGCTTGCGTAAGAGTATGCTTCAGTGGAAATGCTGCATTCTTCATCTGATGGATAGGTGTTTCCCACTAATCCGGAGGCCTTTCCTATCACATTGCCGGGAATATCCTTTCTGAAAAAGATAAGCGCTTCATCGGCATAGTCTTCCAAATTATCCGGATAAATAGTGGAATCGTTTAGAAGTTGCGCATCTGTTTTTTGGATATTTTGACCATCCACCTTGTAGGTGAACATGTCATTTTGAGTGTGGTAGTCAAACGTGAGCCTCACCAATGTTTTATCATTCCCAGAGATATTTGCGAGCAAGGTTTGTTCTCCGGCAGAGGTCAAGAAAGGCGGGTTTTCCTCTTGTATTAGAAACGCATTGATATTCACAGGAGGAGTTAATTGATCCGCAGGAACAAGAACAGTGTCGTTTGTGGCGTGAGCCGAACCACTCCAAGGGGTGGCTCTGGAGAAAATATTTATTCCGTAAGACCCGTATATATGCCGGCCATTTTCGCGTTGTTTATGAATATACAAAACTCTGTTGTCTTCGGAAATTATCCTCGGAATAACCTGATTGAATTCATAATCAAACGACAGTTCGGGTTGGATCCAAGCACCAGCACTTCCTTTGGCATATCTGACACCTCCAAAAATAGGGAAGGTGGTTTCAGAATAATTAAACGTGGGATATAAATTGCTTTTATCAAAGAATGGTGCGTTTTTGAAATCTTCCGCGCATGGTTTTGCAATCAGCGTGACATATCTTGATCGACCATCGTGCGTATAACCCTCGTCATCTGTCATCTGCCCTCTTTCATCGGCAGAATTGACGATTCCAGGCACCACGCTTTCAATTTCCACTGGCAGTGGTAAACGCTCATCCATTAAGGATACAGGGATGCTCATGCCGATATGTTGGGTTCTGCGAATTTGATACTCATTTTCCCAAAGTCCTTCTGAGATATATTCAACGGCATAGATGTATTTTTGGTTATAATATGGGACATAAGCATCAATCGTCCCAAGTCCAAGCATACGAGCTATGTGGAAGTCAAAGGCACCGAAATTAAGCAAGTCTAATGCGCTCATTGTCGTTTCCGGATCATTGGGATCCATGGGAAACTCTGCGGTTGGGTTATCTCCCTCTGCGGCGGATATATTAATGTATCTTTCCAATATTTCGCAAATGTTATGATCTCCATCGAACCATCTGCTAATATAATCTGGAATATGCACAACATTTCCATCCACAAATCTTGGCCAATATCCATCCACTTCATTTCCAACACTTAGCCGTTCAATTAATTCGTTCCTATCCAAGCTTAAGGCATATTCTCCCATTCTTATCCAAGCATCATTTTTTTCGTAATGCATCAAACTGTCAGAATAAAATTCAAAATAAATGGGAGCACTTAGAGCGGCGTTATTTGTGCGGAAACGAACACTTTTTCCGTTTTCACATCTAACGTGTACGTATTGGTATTCCGAATGAGAATAGGTTTTGCGAGAACTTATAAATTTATCTTCTGCAAAACCATTATCAGGAGCTGAACAGGTTTCAAGCTCTAAAGATGATGACTGGGCATTTCCCCCGTTAAGAGCCAAATGCATTTTCACGCCAAAGAACAATTCTCCAACAACTTCTATTTCGATAGGATAATTGCCGTAGGCATTAATGAAATTAGTACTTGCAGTGAAAGGATTCCAAGAATAGTTGTTTTTAATTGCGTCATAACGATTCTTGTCGAAGTTTACATAAAATACTTTTCCTGCTTGGTTATACACCCATTGTGCTTTATCGCCATTCACGCTTCTTGGAGCTAAGGATAAATCCAGTTCTGCGAATATGGCATTGTAATCCGCTCTGTAAAGTCTTACAAAATCCCTTGATCTATCAAAATTTACCGAATTGGAATACGCATCGAGATCGCCTTTAGGCAAGTGTTTGCTCCCCACGTAGCCGTTGAAAAGCCAGCGCAGGTGTACCCCAGAGGCGCTGTTGTCTGTTACTCCCTTTCTCGCTCCCGCGGCAATCAACATTAATTCCGAAGACTGTAAGGAGAGTATGTTTTGTTGTATATCTATTTTACCCATTTTATTTGTTTTATTGATTAATAACTACGTTTACATTAACTTCACTTTGAGCCGCATAGCACGATCCATCCCATAAGATATATTTGAAAAGCATATCAAATTGATTGTCGAAAGATTGACCTGATACTTTCATGATTATGGCTTGTGAATAATCTTTGGAATAAAGAACCTTATAGTTAGCATTCACAGATCCGTTTTGATTCAATACTTGGATGGTTTTAGTTATTTCTTCTGATGGTAATTTTGGATCATTGAATGGCTCGGGATTCCTGATTAACAAACCTATGATGCTCCCGTTTTCCCCACCATTTCTAATTGTGCTAAACTCAGTGCAAATAGCCGCATCCAACGGTTTAAGTTGTAGTAACCCTTCCATCACACAATCAAAAGAATCGGAATATTTTAATGTTAATTCTTCCGGTAGATTTCCAGATGTGCCAGCAACAAGGGAATACATACGGTTGCGATCCGTTGTTGAGAGATTTACATCCAGCACATGCATAAGTGGGCTGTTCCCACTTTCTGTGGAAACAAAGCTTCTCACTTGGGATTCAAAACTTTCGAAGCGAGAAGTTTGGAAAACAAAATCATGCAACTGCACATTCTGACTACCTTGTTTATTGTATAGAAGAGCTGTGTATAATTTTTCGGGTTGCAAGTTTGTCATGCGTACGGAAAAACGTTTGCCGGCCAATTGTAATGGTGATATCCCCGGATGACACGGATCATTGGATGCCATATTAGATAAGATATTGTTCATCAATAGAATACTCGCTGGCAAACATGGATTCTCATCATCTCCCCAAATATTGGTTTCATTAACCCTTGGAACCGTTGGGTCTATTTGTGGCTGTAACGGATAGGGGATCAGAGTGTCTGACACAGGATCTTTTATTTTAATGTTAAGAGCTCCGCTTAATGAAGGGAACGTATTATATGCTGGCCAGTCATGAAACATGTGGTAAGCGTAGTTTCTCGCAAAATAAAGATTAATTTCACTCTCTTCATTTCCCCAGAACAGAGGTTTGGATTTGAGCAATGATCCGCTGGCATCAGGATAAGAACGTTTATAGTCAATGTACTGAGTGATATCATTATAAGTGTCATTCTGCGCTTTTTGCACATCTACCGGTAATGATGGATTGGAAACAAAGTGTCCTAAGGCACCGGATGTTTTGAATCCATAATAGTAATCGAAATTTGCAGTAACGGGTGGGTTTCCGGATGCCAAAGCATACTTATCCCTTAATTGAAAATGTATCCTGTAATAGGTATCTGGTCGCCAAATAGGTTGCACATAATCACTGACAGCTTCTTCCATTTTTTGAAAATCACTCGAGACGTTTGTTTCACCAGCGATAACCTCATATTCATAATCATCCAAAGGTTGCCAAGTTAGTTGAATGAATGAGGTGAAGCAAGCTCCAATACTATTGATTTCACTTTCAAGCAGATTTTCAAGAATAACCAATGTTTGCTCGTAACCATATCCGTAATCGTAACCATATCCGTGGTCTGCCGGTTGAGCATCGGGATGTCCGCTTATATAGGCTTTGAGAACACCGATTTCAGTCCGCAAATAATTGATAAACTCCATGTCCGGTGCAGTCGGTTCAATGACTATTTTTGTAATTGGAACAGAGGCGCTTTCATAAATTATTGTGGATGGGGAATTGTATAAGTTTCCATAATAGGTATCTGTTCTTTCTAAGTGATAGGTGACCGGAGATGAAGCCGTTGCCATGCGGGAAGAATAGAATTTTACCGTTACTAATGAGGAGAAAGATCTAGTCTCCAATTTGGCGTAGCATGCCGGTTCAGGTAACACAATTTCCATGCTTCCAAAGTTCGAAAAATCAAACGATTTATCCACTGGACTTGCTGCATTTGGACGGACAATCATTATATTGGGAGCGATGTGAGTTTCATCCACAACAGCTCCTTCATATTCTTCTTCCAAATTAAAATAAGCACCGTTGATAAGATGGTTGTAATTGGGATTATATGGATAAATTTTATAGAGCTCCTGATTCCTCATATTCACTACCTTCTTCTCCCTTGGAGTTTTCCCGCAGAATATGGATGATGGATTTACTCCATGATCTTCAGGAGTGTACCATCCGGGTTCACCGGAATCCGCGAATGTAAACGGGTTGGATGCTAACAATCTGATAGAATTGTGCTTCCCGTCTGTAATTTGCCAGCTTCCAATATGGTAGTCTTTTACGTCGTTTTTGTGAGAGTCACCAACTAAAGCCTCATACGGGTGATATGTTCTCCATCCGTTTTCTCCGTGAGCTTCAACAGTAATTGATTCGATGGAGTATTGGTGGCTAATTTGTTTTGTAGTGTGTCCTTTCACCGCCACTTGTACCGGCGGCACAAGCTCCCGTCCGGTTGATTGAGTGGCGATATCCAATATTTTTCCGCGAATCTTTGATCCTTGCATGTCTTTGAGAGCTTTGATTTCTATATAGGAATCAACAGGAATGACTTTGCTGATATCATTGCAATCAAGAGCTCTACTATTGTTGTAATCGAGTTTGAACGTCTCGTTTGTCAACATGTGTACGCCACGCACCATTTCGGTGACCGTATGAGAATCACCAGTTGATGAGCTTGCTTCGGGTTTAGGTATCGGGGGTATCGGAGTAGCATCGGCTTCTCCATCGTTACCCCATTGGAGTTTCAATTTGATATTGAAAGGAATATTAAGGGCAATGAGCTTTAAATGCCCCTTAAATCGGAGATGTGCGTAAAGCATGGCAGGTTTTGGCACTTCCGCGGCTAAATAGACATCCAGATCGAAAGCCAACATGATGATTTTCCATACATTAACATCTATCCCTCCACCGAAATGGATATGCCCGCCAAAGCGAGGTTTCTCAAAACTTACTTTACCGCCGACTTCTGCAAAGGCGTAAATACGCACTTTGATTCCGAAAAAGCTCTGATTGAAATCCACATCCACACGGGCTGCGGTTTCAATACCTTTAGATGAGATCATCAAATAGGTCATAGCCCTGAGGTTGATCAGATCGGGGAACACCACAGCCTTGATTGGTTTCTCTTTGGTTCCTAAATGGATATACCAAGAAGAGCTGTTCTTAAATGGGAATACCGCCTCCGCACGGGCATCAATGGTTAATACCTTACCCTTATGTTCACCATCTTGGGGTAGATTAAAATCCGCTCCAAACCCGGTTTCAAAACTTTGTTTTGTAATGGCGGCGTAAGCGAAGAATGGCGGTTCGCCAGAATCATCCAAGCCTAAGCGCTCACAAATAAGAGCGGCCTTGCCTTCGATTACAAACATGCTGGGCAATGACAAAAGAACCAATGCCCGGATGGATATGAGCGTTCCGTTGTCAAAACTTGTGCCAACCACGATGCCGGCTCCTAATGATACAGGCGCATTGTAACCTTTGGTATGAGTTGGATCACTGAATTTGCTGATTTGCATTCCTCGTTTCGGATAGACAAAATAATCGTAAAAGGTATTTATTTCCGCATTGGGGTCTTTTCTTGTGACAGCTTCCTTTTCGGCCACATATCGGAAACCGAAAATACCCCTGAATCCATAGATTCCTACCGGGCCAATTGGAATTGGCGATGGCAAGGTTACGTCGGTATCAACAATAAATCCAGGTTCTCTTGGCATTATAGACATGGAGGCCCCTGCGGATAATCCTATACTGGGCAATTTTAATGAAATCTCGCCCTCATATTTCGGTGAATTACCCGGATCGGGAATGCTTAGCATTCCTTTTATCAATACCATTGCCTCCTCGGTGGAGGCATCGCTTGGAATAACAAGATCCAGTTTTACCGTTTCAATCCGGAGGAATGAATTTGCGTTGCTGTTATCCACAGGATAGTAGTATTTCACTCCCTCTCCGCGTAAATCTAAGCCGATGGGATTAACGGAGATGGCACCATCGAAACCCCAGTAGTTATATTGCGTGCCTTCTTTTTCATAAGCACCGAAATGTAACCCTGAAACAGCCATGTCAACCGGGCCCAGATCCAAACTGATATTCGATGGTATGAGGCTAGTCCCTCCTTGCAACTCGATCTTACCGTTGCTGTAGATTCTCAGTTTGGGTATGGAGATAGAGTTGGGTTTAAGCATTTCATGCAAACGACTTCCTTCAGGGAATGATATGGTACAGGAGGTTCCCAAATAGAATTTGGCGTTGCCGGAACTATCTTCTTCTCTCCCCATTTCAAAATCCAAGAAATTGAAGGCTATGAAATTACCGATTTTGGCTTTTAAGCCACCATTACCCGGTACTGCCGTGAGATTAAAGTCCCCATTTTCACTGAACGAACCTTTTAATGAGATCACAAGTTCGCCGTTATTTTCATTTTTCATATTTGGGATTTTCACAGAAGCCTTAATACTGGAATGGGTGATCACATTCTTATCAAAGGTGATACTGAACTCATCGAAACCGATATTAAAACCATCACTATTCGATATCCAACGGGTAGTGTCTGAGTTTAACTCGATTCTTCCCGAGAATCCGCCGGTTCCGATCAGGATGTTTTTTCCCATGAGAGCCAAGCGGTTATTATCGTCAGTGTTGAACCATTTTTTGGGTAAACGTATGCCGGTGCTTTCGATGTATGCGCCCATGAAATCATCGGGACGTCCGTCCATGGTTGCTTGTTCTATGTTTTTTGTCTTACTCAAATCCAGCTTGATTCCTTCAAGATTCATTTCCAATCCGGTATTGCCTATTTCCACCCATTCAGGAGACAGACTGATGGAAGTATCCATATCAATATCAAAGCCGTCTTCGGTACTGAATCGAACCTCTGTCTCTGCGAATTTAACTTTTGCTTGGCCGGCAGCTCCATCGGCGGGTTTCAGCCATTTTTCCGGAAATATCAAACATGGAGACAACAAAGTAGAAGCCTCAATGGAAGGAACAAACGCATCACGCAAAAACTGTATGGGGTCATCCCCTGTGTAAGCCCTCAAAAGATCTTTAAGATTTTCTTTTACATCGGTAACGTTTTGAAGGAATATTAAGGATATGATCGTCCAAACATTTTGTCCCGCATCCTCAATTGAACTTACCAATTTTTCAATATTTCCGGTCAGATCGCCAGTCACAAATCCTGAAACACTGAGATTGCTTAAAGCCGGATTAGAAGCTCTTACTTTACTTACAAAATCGTTCAGTCTAGCAGAATCATCGGCTCCAGATAATAAATTGGAGTAAGATACGATAAGATGATATATCAAACCTTCTTTATCTATACCCAAATATTCCACAATAGGGATGAAATAATCAGCTGGATTTGCAGACAATTCATTAATAGATGCGAGGCTGTCTAATATTCCCCATGCTTTTTTATCGACAACGAAAGAAATGGGGAAATTAGAACCGCCGCTTCCTGTACTATTAGGGTTTAGTTGCAGTTTCATTTCCGTTCCGGGGATCTTGATCCCGATCATTTTATCGGTTGCCAATTCGCAATAATAGGACTTGGCATTGGAGTATGGATCCACATCCACGGCCTCCCTTTCTATATAAATTCCTTGCAGGAGACTCTGAACGCTTTCAGATTCTCCAATGTTTGTTAGCAAACCGCTCAATCCTAAAGGAAGATCCGCTTCGCTTATTTTTGATGATAATGGTATTCTATATGCCATGATAAATTATTTTTATTGATTGTTATTATTCTGGATCGATCAACGTCTTTCTGCAATAAGGGCTAATGCCGCATCTCCCAAGGATATTGGACTTCTCGCACAGTTCTTGTATTGAATTTCGTATTCACAAGCTAATATTCCGGAAGGATCTCCGAGTAAATGTCCTCCTTGTTCAGAACTTTCAATAATACCTCCATTATTCTTATAATTAGATTCAATGCAAGCCCATAAATATTCTAGAACCGGATTCTCAATTTTGTATAATAAATGGCCAAACTCATGGACAAGAATTTGAGCGATATAATCTTCTCGTATCTTGTTTTCATTATCTCTACAACGGGGGAAATAATGGGGGAAACAATAATGGAACATCCACTGAAAAAACTTATAGCATAGGGGATTATTACAATGTAGGTGGAGTAAAAGGAATCGTTTATAAGATAACGAACGGAGGGAAAAATGGCAAGATCATCTCTATGGATAAAGGAGCAAATTTGGCATGGCACAGCCATGACGGAAATGGTTATTTCTTAGTAGGAGCATCTAGTCTGGTAAATGGCAAAGTTAATATGGAGGCAATCAAGGCTTGCGATCTGCCATTAAGTGATTTTCCTATTTTCAAATGGTGCGAAGATAAAAATACAGGCGGTGTAACAGGATGGTATCTCCCGTCATGGGACGAAGCATTGGAAATTGCAAAATCGTACCAAGTATTGCAAACCAGTTTGCAATCCAATGGCGGATCCACCTTTAGCTCAAATTATGTTTGGTCATCCTCAGAGAAAGACGATGATGAAGCGTATTACATTGATATGAAAAATAAGGACAGTGACAAACACTGGAAAAATTTTTCAGATGGATTTGATGCCCGTGCGATAAAAGAGTTTTAACATTCTCATTTTTCTGGCTAATCTGTTTTCAAAAGGAAAGAGTTTCGGGATTCCGAAACTCTTTCCTTTTTATATTGTGCTGCAAGAGTACTTATCAAAAAATAACTAGAATGAAAAGAGAAGAAAATACAACATTAATCGAGGCTTACATCAATTAATCAATGTCACAGCACGTTTCAGCGATGTTCTTAGGTTATCCAAAGCCATTTGATTTTCGTTCTCATGCTTCTCTAAAGCAGTGTTGATTATTTCTTCCACAACTGTTTCAAGGTATGACCTGTCAATGCTGGCATCTTTACTCGGTATAAGTGAAAAGTGTTTGGAAAAAAGGCAATTGATATATATGTGTTGAGAATAAAAGCTAACAACCGTTGTGAAAAAAGCAATCGTTCCTCCAGCTCCTCTTTCTAAACGGGAAACAGCAACTTGTGTGCTGTCTATTTTTTCCGCTAATTCCATTTGGTTAAGCCCCAAATATACCCTGATTTCTTTCAGTCGTTTGCCAAGTTCTTCCAGTGTTATGCTATAATCATTCATATTGCTTTACTATGTAATCTACATCCCTATAGATCCTCTCGAAATTTGCCTGAAGCTTTTTCTCGCGATCATTTGAATCGCCAAAAATATAAAATTTGGGCAAATTAACGTGATGTTTTTCTTCATTTTTTATAGCATTTAAATTTAGGTCTGTTTCACAGTGATACATAGTTGAAGGGAAGTCGTTTTCTTGTCCAAAATCCAGCGCAATCTGCCCCACCAAACTACCCGCCGGCAAACCTGCGATTTTCGAAGCTGGGATTAAATAGTCCATTTGCTCGTTGATATTGATTGTTGTCTCTGATTTTCTGATAGTAACACCTTCCTTGCGCTGCTTGACTTTCCCAAAAATAGTCTGCAACCAGTCCAATGTCTCCTTTGATCTTGCAGAACCGGAAAGAACATTACCGATCACGGAAGTAATCGTTTTGGCAATGTTTTTCCCATATTGTTCTTCCAATTGTGGTATTTCTTGCAACCCCAACAAAACAGATACTTTATTGCTACGTGCGGTAGAAAGTAGATTCGCTATTTGATGAAAATACAATGTCGGGGATTCGTCCACAATGATAGAGGTTGGGATATTCCCTTTTGTATTAACAAGCCGCGTAAGACGGTTAAGAATAAGTGCATTCAAGGCGCTATTCATAGATTGTGTCTTGGGGTTATTTGCGATAATCAAATAACTCGGATTTTTCGGATCGCTGACCTTTAAATCGAAGTCATCCCCGCTAAACACCCAAAATGATTCTTTGGTCGCAAGGCGGGATATTTGTACTTTCAAACTACCGATCTGCCCTTCCAACTGATCAAATGCCTTGTTGTCGTATGCCGTCTTAAACGGGCTTAATAAACTCTGCAATTCGGGATTCGAGAATAGTACTTTGAAAATCTCTGAATAATCTCTATTTATAAAAGCCAAAACATGCGGTAAATCAGAATATTTACCATTCTCGTAACGGCTAAAGAAATAAATACATGCAGCAAGGAAGTTCACTGCCGATGTTTTGAAAAATTCTGCGCTTCCCCCTACCCTATCGCCTTTTTGCAAAGATTCATACAGGGCTTCGCTTGTCTCCGTCGCATCTGCCAAAACCTCTATATATTCTCTTTTCAGTGGGTTTATACGTTTGCTGTATTCAACATCTGAGAAATTCACAACATTAAATTTAAAGTTGGGAATTTGTCCCTTTTTCTTATTCAGCAAATAGTGGTAATACGTGATCTTCGCTAAATCCGGGTATTTAAAATCATAAACCACCATTGAGAATTTCTTTGCCGAATGTTGTCTTATATAGGAATTTACCACAGAAAAAGATTTACCCGAACCTGGCGTGCCAATTAGCAATGTTCCACGGAAAGGATTCACGATGTTTATCCAACCTTTCCATGTTTTTCTTCGCCATAAATATTTCATCGGGATATTAACCGAATACTCATTTTCAATTTTCTTTTGTGATTGTTCAAAAGATTCATTTTCAATATTAAACCTGTCTTTCATGAAATTCGACTTGATGCGCTTGCTTATATTGTCTAAAGCGATATTCATTAAGACGGCACCAAGTATTGATAAGATGATGTAAGAAATATTGTGAAAATTTGTAAAGAACATGGTTTTCCTGTATATGAGGAGAAAGGCTGAACCAAAAAAGAGCAGGAAGCCAAATAGCAACGGTAAGGCAATCTTTTTAAATGGGTCTAGTTCAAAGTCTTTCTGTGCTTTT
>JAJDJJ010000056.1 GCA_030267125.1 Bacteroidales bacterium OttesenSCG-928-B11 | reverse complement strand
GTCTTATTGTCGCTGGCTCTGCTGTTGAGCACGGCCGGTTGTAAAAAGGAGCTTGACCAGCTGTCAAACTCCTCGCGGAAAAAATCAATCCAAGTCCCCAACGCATTAATGAAGGAGCCTATTGTCCAAGACATGTTGGGGGCGCTAGCAGGTTACCGGATCAGCGTAAACCAGCATGGAATCATGGTATTCGAATCGGCGGAAATCGCTGTGAAAGTGGTTGATGTTCTACAACATTATTCGGATTTATTTGAAGAAACTGACTATGACGAGTCTTATCCAAGAGACCCTATGCTGTGCGCCTTCGAGGAGGCATACAGCTTCAATTCCCTGAGGAGGAGCATAGAGGAGGAGATCCTGTACTTGGAAGAATACGATATGCTAACCGACGCCAACGACCCTGACGACCACCACATAGCCAGCTACTACATGCGCACCGTCATGAATCCTAAAAGCACAATTATTTTTGACGGTCTCATCAGTGTTCTGTACGATGATTTCGGTGTGGGTATTATGAACAACGACTATAATGCATTAAACCAATTGTACCAAATCGAACGTTGCGGGCTTCCAAATTGCAGTATCCCGAATTGCAGCATCCCTGCCCCATACAATACCCCCGTCGACCGGATAATGGAGTTCTGCAACACAAACCCGAATGCGTTCATCATGAGTCCGGATGGCGTCCAATGCGTGGCGGAGTTTACCATGCAACCTGACGCCAACAACCCAGACAAGATACAGTTTGTCAATAGTTCCTACAGTGAGATATATCAAGACATGCAATTCCATTGGGATTTTGGGGACGGACAGACTTCAACGGAAAAAGACCCCGTGCATGTGTATTCAGATCCGGGACAAGATTTTACTGCGGTCTTGACCGTCTCTATAAATGGCATGCCACCAACTAGAGAACTAAAATCAGGACACAAGGGGAGATGTACTGCAGATTTTACTTATAGTAAATCTCCAAGCAATTCACAAGACATGAAATTCACATGCGCATCATGGGCTGCAACGGGAGATCATATAGTCCAACGTTATTGGGATTTTGGTGACGGAAGTCCTGTAAAATACGGGCATGTCGTTAACCATACTTATTCGCAGGCAGGTTCTTATGACGTCACCATAACCACTACAACGTCTAACAATCAAACAGATTTGGTCACCAAAAGCATAACGGTGGAGGCCTCATCTGCATGCTGTAAAGCTTGTGACAAGGATAAATCTAACGATAATTCTTATTCTTATGGGAACAAGAATTATTCCGTTAAATCCGTTTTAAGGGTGACCAATGTATGGCCTTGGCACAGGATATGCTCCCGAATAGTACACTATGAGATAAAATCAAATTCCAAGAAAAAAGAAGTGAATACACCGATAACAGGAATAGGTGCTGGTTTTGAGGGGTATATCGTAAACGCATTGTGTGAAGACCCAACGGAAGTGGCTTTGGGCAAATCTGTTGATAAAAAGAAATCCAGAATCTGTTTTGACAAGGGCTTTGGCGCTCATTTTGTTTTCAGGGTTCAGAGGAATGCCCTCCATTCCTCATATTATGTGCGGGCAAAATACAGTTTATGGCGATTGGGAGGAGTTAGCTTGCATGACAAGCCTTGTAATTAATAGGACATGAAAAAAATATTAATCTTTGTTATTATATCCGTATTAACGTTTTGCTTTGAGCCGACAATGTCGGCTCAAAGCAAAACAACACTCCTGCCATTCAAGGGATTTAACATCGGATTCACCGGGCAGATGGAGTTGGTGCAGAAAATTGACTTCGTCCCCGTTTACGGAACGGAAGCTCCTCCCCTCACTTTCCATGCGATGGGGTGGGAGGCCGGCGTGGAACTATCCTACCACTTCGCCCGTTATTTTGGTGTATCCATAGGTCTGAACGTGGGAACCATCAATGCCATGAGATTCTCACCCTATGCACGCTCCACCGAATTTGAAGGTGGTTGGAATGAAGATTTCTATCACCCGACATCAAGTTCGAAAATTGATTTTATTTTGCCTTTGCAATTTGAATTCCATTACCCGTTGAAGCATAATTTTTATTTTACAACATCAGTGGGAGTTAAATTAAAGGATCTTCGAACCCTTAACATGCCTTATAACTATTCCTATGAAGCAAGTCTTTGGACTGGTGACGAAGACGTAACGTTTTTCATCCTAGACTTTGATCGGAATCGGGAGAAGATAGAAGTTGACCTGCTGTTAAGCGCAGGTATTTACTACCGCCTCCCGTACGCCGATTTTCTGCGTCTGACCGTCGGTGCCAATTTCGCCCTGAACAAGTACGCTTCGGGATATTACGAGTTCTATCCTTACATAAACACCCCTTGGTACTCGTTCGGGACTTTTAACTTGCATAACAATTTCATGTATCTCCAGCTAGCCTATATCCACACTTTTGCGTTCGGAAAAATGAAAAGGCACGTGAAGAAGAATATGGAACCGTTTTCTACTAAAAAAGAACGAAACCGATATATAAGGGGGCAATTGAAGTTGTAAAAGAGTGCGTATTTGAAAAAGAAAGAGAAAATATCGCAACATATATTATTTTTAATAATATAATCTTCAATTGAACATTATCTGACTTTTTCCATCTCCAAAGAAAAAGGGCTATTGAAAATCAACAGCCCTTTGATTGCGTTTTGCTATAATTATTTTTTCTTCTCAAATCGATATCCAATTTCCACGCTCAACAAATATCCAAATTCCCATGAAAACCGTGGTTTCGCTAAAAGATAAGGCTTGTCCTCGTTAAAATAATCCTTGTCCAGAATGAAAAAGACTCCGACATCCAAGCGTTGGGACAAAAATATATTATCCCAAATATCAACCGTGAACCCTATCCCAATGTTCTGTTCAATCCAAGTGAACGGACCGAACATACACGTATGTTCGGTGTAGTACACGTCTCCTTCATATTCAAACTCCGGATTATAGAGCCTGTTTTCATATTGTGACCATAATTCTTTGTTTATTATTTATAGCTGTTTTAATTATTTTCATTCTTAAATAATGAGCTTCATACCTTTGAAAGGTAACTATCTTTGCAACATAAAATCAACTTTGGATGTGCTTACAAAATGTAATCAATCGGAGGAGTAAGGACTTTCGTTCATCTTTTTGCCCGATTGCAAATCATTCGATAGAAATATCAAAGGAGAACATCACAAGCCACTTATTTACAATTTTTTGCATCACTCTGTATATTTATTCTCAGAAATTTTCATGAATGGTTAAAACTTAACACGATAATTATTCCTATTTTTGCTGGCGAATAACTGATAACTATAAATTATGGATAGAAATGTTTGATTTTCTTAACGATGCAAGCACTGTTATTGGCCTCATCATAGGAACACTACTTGGGGCAGAAATATCAAGGTATCTATATAAACCAAATGTCATAATAAAATTTAAAGATATTTCTCCTTTGTTTTCTGACAATGGATTTTTTGCTTCAATTTTAGTAGCAAACAAAGGGAGAACAGCTTCGATTGGAACACAGGGAAAGATTACTCTTAATTATAATGAAGAAAGACTAATGAACCCATCCGAGTTCAAGCTAGACGCTTTTGAGAATTCTTTGCCTACATATCGTATTGAAAATATAAAAATGGATTATCCTCGTCATCAATTAATTACACCTGAAAAAAACCGTACAATTAAAAACTCTTCTCTTTGCTGGTCCACTCTTGGAAATCCCGATAAGGTAGACATAAACCCCGGAGCAAGTGAGACACTAGATATATTTCGAGCTCAAAGATATGTAGATGAGATTTCTAATCGTGTGTTTTGGTATTTAATATTTCCATGTGAACAAGGGTGGAAAAAGGTTAGGTGTAGAATAATGCTTGAACCCAACGATATTATTACTGGAAAATTATTTGTTTGCCCGGGAAATGTTTTTCCCACGGTAAGGAAAATTATAATTACGCTTGACAAAAATGCAGAAAAACCATCTTTATCAATTAAAAATTATAATTTTTTCAATCGGATATATCATTTTTTCAATCGGATATATCATTTTTTCAATCGGAGCGATTTTTATTTCGATTAGAAGCAATGTTTTGATAAGCTGCTGAATATTTTTTTGCACAATCTCTTAAATCATTGTTTATTCTAAAATCAATTGCAGATTCTCGATATCTTCTTGCAGAATTACTGATATTTATTATTACATTTGCAAGATCTTCACTTGATTCTGATTGGAAAAAAAATGCATGTTTTAAACCTGTTGCTATTTCTTTGTATGTAGGGATATCACTCATTATGGTTGGAATTCCGAGAGATAGGGATTCTGAGATGGATAGCCCATAAGAACAATATCTTTCAGGTGATATAACCACGTCTGTATTTCGATAAGCTTCATTTATATCAGGGAATGTAATTACTTTTACATTTTGTTGAAGACCATATTGAAATACAAGATCATCAAAAAAACTACGATATTTTTCGCTACTTTTTTTTACTCCGGTGAAAATAATTTTAAATGAGATGTTTTTTTCTTTTAATATGGCGCAAGCCTTTAACGCAATATCATGCCCTTTTTGGAATGGTTGGAATCTTGATGGGAGCAATAAAATTATGTCATCATCGGCAAAAGAATATTCTCTTCTAAGAGCGTCTTCTTTATTCATATATGCAAAATAATTCAGTGGGATGCCAAGATGAATTGATTTTACAGGTAAATCAAATTCTTTTGAGAAAAAATCAGCATAATATTTACTCGGAGTATATAAGTTGCTTATTGTATGTAGGTTTGTTTGTTTATTTGCCACTAAATTTTTAAAAAAAGAAAAAAAACCTTTTCCCCAATACCAGTCATATTCTTTATCATTTTCATGATTTGTAACAATGAGGTTTTTTAAAGATGATATGTATGACGCTGAAATAAAAGAATTTAAGTGAAATACATCTGCTTCTATCCCATCTAGTTGTCCTAACGTGTAGTCTGACAGACG
The DNA here is from genome assembly GCA_030267125.1 of Bacteroidales bacterium OttesenSCG-928-B11. GTDB lineage: Bacteria > Bacteroidota > Bacteroidia > Bacteroidales > WCHB1-69 > JAGVVH01. The sequence continues at coordinate 12,570 of JAJDJJ010000056.1, read as the reverse complement.
TTTTAAGGAGTCTTCATTGTACTTCTCACCAATAATTTCCTTTCTTATAAATTCAGATGAGAAATACTGGTATTTATGAAGTGATTTTTTTAATGATTCACCATATCGGCCAATAACTTTTATCCCTTCTACATAGATTTCATTATCTTCACCTGAACATACAATAAATGGCTCATGTCCGAAAGATTCCAATTCTTTACACATATTTACAAGGAAACGTTCGGTACCTCCAATGTATTTAGCACTAACTTCCCAATTTGTATGTAAGCATATTTTCATATAATTTATAGTTATCACTCATTCCTCGCAAATTGCAGCTTTCTCCGTGGATGTTTAGTTGCCAAAATTTTCTTTTGCTTGTTCATATTGACGTGGGTATATACTTGTGTGATTGTAATTGAACTATGTCCCAGCATGTTTTGAATGTATCTTATATCCACATCTTCTTCCAATAATAGAGTGGCGAAAGTGTGCCTGAAAGTGTGTGGGGTTACTCGCTTGGTTATTCCGGCTTTTTTAGCATAGTTTTTCACCATTAATCTCACGGATTGGGTGGATAGAGGGTATCCAAGCCGATTTACAAAGAATACAGAACCATTATCGATCAAATTCTTATGCAACTGGTAGTATGTTTTGATTATGGAGATACATTCCAACTGGCATATTTGAATTACACGTTCCTTGCTACCTTTCCCAAAAACTTTCAAAACACCGTTTCTGATATTAATGTCGCTGTTTTTTAACTCGCAAACTTCAGAAACCCGTAATCCTGTGGAAAACAAAATTTCGACAATAGCGATATTTCTGACTTGTGCTCTATAAGTATATCTGTCTTTATGCTTGTTCTCGAAAAGTTCTTTATACATCATTTGCAGGATTTTTTTTACTTCGCTCAAAGTCATCACAACAGGGAGGATTTGTGGTTCTTTAAGGCGAATTTTGATTTTCCGAAAAGGGTTGATGTAATGGTCGTCCTCAAATTCAAGATAGTTGAACATGGCCTTTAATGAGGCTATTTTCCTTTTCACTGTTTTTGGTTTAAAATATGAGATTTTCTGCAAATAGGATTTCAGTACCTCTTTGGTTATCTCTCCCAACATTTTATCCACAGTTGTAGTTCCAACAAATGAATCAAACTGTCGCAAGTCGGTTTCGTATGCTTTTATTGTCCTTTTGCTTAGGTTTTTTTCAAATTGGCAATGGAAGATAAAACCTTTTATGGTTTCGTCAATGTTTTTTTGATTCGATTCTGTATTCATATTAATTTGATTTAATGTACTGGTTGAAAAATGTCTCACAAAAAACTGCAAAAATTATTCTTCAATAAGCACTAATTTTATCTCGATCTATTCAATGCATTGAAAGGTCTTGCCACATGTTATACATCAATGCAAAGTAGTTGGATAGCGAAATGAAGAAGTTTTTTACTTAACAGTATTATCAGCATTATTTTTTTATTTTTGCACCGAATTTTAAAAAATATAAATTATGAAAAAAATTAACATCTTGTGTCATTGTCTTAGCATTGGTTGCATTAGGGTTTGTTGCTTGTAAAAAAGAAATGGATTCTATTCAAGGATCTCCTAAACCTAAATCGACTATTAAAGTTCCTTCTGCTTTAATGAAAGAACCAATAGTTCAAGAAATGTTGAAAGAAATTTCAATTTATAATATTAAAGTGAACGCCAACGGTATGTTGGAGATCCCAAAAGAAAATGCAATGAAAGTTGTGGATTTACTTCAACACTACACTCATATTTTTGAAGCCACTGATTATGACGAATCTTATCCTCGCAGCCCCATATTGTGTGCTTTTGAAGAAGCCTATAATTTTTATTCTTTGCGCCGACAAATCGAGGAAGAAATTTTGTATTTAGAAGAAAAGGAGAGTCTTACAGATTATAATGATCCGGACAATCACCACATTGTTGACCCTTGTCTTCGCACTATTTTAGATCCAAATTGCGCCATCATAATTGAAAAGCTTATTTGCGTTCATTATAAAGATTTTGCTGTTGGAATTATGAATAATGATTATAAAGCCTTAAAAGAATTGTATGGTATTGACTTCAAAAAAGCACCATCTCCAATGCAGGCATTTATTCAATTTCGTGATACATATCCAAACGCATTTATTCTAAGTACAGGAGAAGCCCAATTTGTACCTGATTTTTATATACTGCCGGTGGAAGGGAATCCTGATGAAATCCAATTTATCAACACCTCTTATAGTGAGGAGTACCAAAACATGCAATTTGTTTGGGACTTCGGAGATGGTCATACTTCCAAAGAAGAAAATCCTATCCATAAATTTGATAATGAAGAATTTACTGTTGAATTATCCATTATGGCAAACGAAGGAGTTATTTCAAAGAAAACATTCAAAGGATCAAAAAGCACTTGTTTTGCAGGATTTATAACTGAAACGGCTGCTGATAATCCAAATAAAATACACTTTTTCGCTGGTCGGTCTTACACCACTAACATGCCTTTCGATCGTATTGTATCTTATCATTGGAACTTTGGTGATGGACAAACATTAACTACTTCTTCTTCATATGCAGAACACACCTATTCTTCGGCATTGAGTTATAATGTTACCTTGACTATCACCACCGAAATGGGTTGTTCAAACAAGACAACAGCAATTGTAACACTTTTAAATGCGTCCACAGGTTGCGAGGAAAAAGATGACGGTGAAGTTTTCGTCAATTATGAATATAGTGGTCAAAAATACAGGATTAAATCAGTATTGAACGTAAAAAACAATTACCCATTTTATAGGATAACAGCTACAACTGTGCATTATAAAATATTAAAGAATGGGAACAAGGTAGAAGCAAAGACTCCAGTTAAAGGGTTTGGAGTAAGATTTAAAGGAGAAGTAAATGGGTGTACAACCCCTCGGGCAGTAGATCAACCTTGGGAAAAAGAAAAGAAAAAATCAAGGGAAACAATAGGATATGGATTCGGAACTAAGATAGAAATAGCCCGGAGATCTATGGCGTCGTATTATTATATTCAATCAAAATCCAGTTATTGGGAGGAAGGCGTTGTATTACATAATAAGTAAGTCCGCATAATTGAGTTTCATGATCTTTGACTTTTCCTAATCATTGCAATAAATATTGGAATAATACATATTGTAGACTGAAAATTATCATTTAAATTAATTCTGTTGAGCTACTTAAAATTTTAAAAGAGATTTTGTTATGAGAAAACAGGGCTTCCATATATTTTCTTTCGTACTTCTTTTTTGTTTGCTCCCAACTATACTACAGGCACAAAAAAATCCTTTTTCATATCAACCTTTCAAGGGGTTTCATCTTGGAGTGACAGGTCAAATGGAATTAGTAGAAAAAATGGATTTCACGCCTATTTTTGGCAAAGAATACACACCCGTCCCATCCAATGGCATTGGATGGGAAGCGGGTATAGAAATCTCTTATCATTTTGCCAAGTATTTTGGTGTTTCTTTGGGAATAAATAAGGGTACTGTCAGATCTGGAAAATTCAAAATTTTCGTACCTTATAGTGAGTTTTGGAATGGATATACGGATGAGTATGACAAAATGGTTTCGTCAAGTTACGAAATTCTTATACCCATACAATTTGAATTTCATTATCCCATAGCAAGAAATTTCTATTTTACTACAAATGTTGGAGTGAAAATAAAAAATTATCCTTACTTTTTTGAAAAGGACTTTCCCTTTGCGTATTCTTTAACTTCGGCTGTAATTGATGATAATGATGAAATGAAAGTTGTGTTTGACATGTATTCTACTGGCGATCTCGCAAAAGTTGAATTTGATTTGATATTTAGCACAGGCATTTACTATCGTCTCCCTTATGCGGACTTCCTTCGATTGACTATTGGTGCTAATTTTGCTTTGAACAAATATACTTCTGGTATTTACGAACACATCTATTCTTTCGGCACTTTTTCTATCCGTAATAACTTCCTATTTTTACAATTTTCCTACGTACACTCTTTCGATTTTGAAAAAATGAAAAAGAAGGTTAAAAAGAATTTGCCGCCATTCCCTTCAAAAAAAGAAAGACGAAACTATATTTTAGATCAACTAAAATAGGATAAGAATTTAATTTAAAATGTAAATGACCGCAGATATTCTACGGTCATTTACATTTTAATCTTTAGGTTTTGTAATTATTAAGGCTTTATTTCATTAGTTTTGATCACATTCTTGTATGATTACTTTTTCTTCTCAAATCGGTATCCAAACCCCACGCTCAACAAATATCCAAATTCCCATGAAAACGGCGGTTTCGCTAAAAAATAGGGTTTGTTCTCGTTAGGATAATCTTTACCCAGAATGAAGCATACTCCAGCACCTAATCGTTGTGATAAAAAGATGTTATTCCAAATATCAACCGTGAACCCTATCCCTATGTTCTGTTCAATCCATGTGAAAGGACCGTACGTGCATTCATGTTTAGTATAATAAGTTTCTCCTTCATGTTCAAATGCAGGAATAAAAGCCCTGTTTCTTGTTGTGGAATACACAACTTGCACGTTATAAAAAGCGAAGAGATCTATATGTTTCAATTTTTGGAATATGTGTACGTTATAAAAACCCTCAACCCCAAAATAGTGAATCGGCTTGGTGGCAAACATCCTCTTTTTGAAGATATTATTTTGGTCATCGTTATGCGCATATTTGTTTATGTTTATGCGGAATCCGCCCCCAAATTCATGCCTGCCTTTCACTTGTGCCGAAGCCAATACATTGATGCTCCTGCCGGAATGCACGGAATTAAAATTAGTGAATACGCGGGTTTGAGCAACTGTGGTTTGTAATAACCCGGCAAGGATAATTAAAAATATAGCCGTCTTCATCTGCTTTTCCATTTGTCGCAGTTTACGGTTGGATTCTCCAAACACCTAATTTTCCTGCAGCCCCATTGTGCATTTTAGACCAAGCACTAAAAATGTACATGAAATCTACTGGGTTATTTTTAACGATGCTCGGATCGAATTGAAACCAATTTGTCTCAGACTTCATATTGCCGGCTAAATAAATCGTCGTTCCGTTTTTGGTCGCTATTCCAAGATTTTTTAGCGATTTTGCCCAGTCCCTCTCAAAAGTGTTCCAGAAAAGGTAGTTGCATCCAAACGGGGTCACATCGCTATATCCAACGGCGTTGGGCCGACAAAACGTAACCCATTTGCGCAAAAGTTTCCCTACATCAGCTTTTTTCACCTTGTCAATCAAATGCCAACCGCTCGCATTGACTACGCCATGAGCCGCACCGTTCTCATTGATTAGATACGATGCCACGCACAATTCAGATTTTCCGGAATTCTCATACCGCACATTTATTTGGTGTTCATAAGAGGAATAATAGTTTGTTTTCATTTCCGTGGTAACGACATCGTAGCTACATGGGGAACTTGTCCATCCTCCAACATTGTTGCCTTTCTTTCTTTCTATCATTACCTCACTCGCGTTATCAACAATAAAAAGAGGGCTGGTTGTGGCCAGCGCCATTTCTTCGCTCATCAATCCTTCCTCAAATTCTCCAGTTTCCTTATTGAAACACCAAACGACTATGCAATCCTCAAATTTATCCATTCCCGGCAGATCCTCATTAACAAAAACACCGGGGGAAAAAATCGGCATCTTTTCGGGATCCGCATTTTCAATGTTGGCCACAAATATGGCCGGAATATAATTCTCCACTTTTCCATAGGTTTCTGGATTTCTAGAAATGCACGTCAATTTTGTGCCGTCCAATATCTTTTGTAGCTCATCTATCTTTTCGGCTGGGTATTCCCCTTTGAGAACAGGCGGCCATGTTTTAAAGGAGCGGAGATCGATGCAGTCGTTCGCACGCTCAACGGCATTTTCAATGATGTACCGGTTTAAGCTGGCGTCTTTAAAAAAGTGCTTTGCCACCAAGCCTATTTCATACAGCTGTCTGTCCAGTTTTTCCTCTTCCGGATCCTCCTTGTTCAACAGGTAGTCTTCTGCCGGATAGGGGTTCTCCATGAGAGAAATTTCCCCAATGAACTTTGCTTTAATTGATTTTGTTTCGATGCTTGAGATGTTTTCATCCTTGTTGCAAGAATAAAAAACACTCGACCCAATTAGTGCCGCCATGGTGATAATAGCAATTAATCTAATTCTTTTCATTATAAATGTTTTTGAAATTAATAATTCGCAAAACTACACCATTTTTTCATATTGTGACCATAATTCTTTGTTTATTATTTATAGCTGTTTTAATGTTTTCATTCTTAAATAATGAGCTTCATACCTTCAAAAATAACTATCTTTGCAACATAAAATCAACGTTGAACCATAGGTTATGTTAAATACAAATCAATCCGAGAAAGAGAAGCAAAACATTGAATATAAATCTGTGTGGGATGAAAAATTTCTAAAATGGATATGCGGGTTTGCAAATGCCCAAGGAGGAAAGATCTTTATTGGGATAGATAATGAAGGGAATGTTTCGGGGATTCCAAATGCGGAAAAATTGCTTGAAGACTTGCCAAACAAAGTGAGGGACATTTTGGGAATTTTAGTCGATGTAAACTTGTATGAAACGGGAAAAGGAGATTACATAGAAATAGTTGTCAATTCATATCCTTATCCCGTGAACTATAAAGGGGAATATCACTATCGAAGTGGAAGCACGAAGCAAGAAATGAAAGGTGCTGCCTTAGACAAATTTCTACTCCAAAAAAAGGGGAAAAAGTGGGATGGAGTGCCAATTCCGAATGTTTCCGTGTCGGATTTGAAACAAGAATCCATAGACTTTTTCAAAAAACGCGGCATTGAAAGCCAACGTATGGAGGAACACGTATTGACTGATTCCAACGAACACTTGATGGAGAATCTACAGTTGATTGAAAACGGATATTTGAAGCGTGCCGCAATTTTATTGTTTCATCCAAATCCCGAAAAATTTGTCTCCGGAGCCTACGTTAAAATCGGTTATTTCAAAACGGATGACGATTTGATCTTCCAAGACGAAGTACACGGAAATCTTTTCGAACAGATAAGAAAAACAACAGACTTGTTGTTTACCAAGTATTTGAAAGCCATTATCAGCTATAAAGGAATGAGCCGCTTTGAAACATTCGAGTTTGCAAAAGAAGCTTTGAGAGAGGCTTTATTCAACTCGCTTGCGCATAAGGATTATTCGGGTGGTGTCCCTATTCAAATCAGCGTGTACGATGACAAGGTGATCTTTTGGAACGAGGGGCAATTACCCGAAGATTGGACTATTGAAAAATTGTTGGAAAAACACCCGTCCAAGCCGTATAATCCAGATATTGCCAATGCGTTTTTCAGAAGCGGCTACATAGAATCATGGGGGCGCGGGACACTAAAGATGATCAAGGAATGTTTGGATGCCGGACTTCCCGAACCGCGCTACGATTATAGCATGTCCGGTTTTTGGGTTGAATTTAAGAAGGATGTCTATAACGAAGAATATCTGAAATCCATCGGCTTGAACGACAGGCAAGTAAAAGCCGTGTTGTATGTGAAAGAACATGGACAAATAAGCAGCAGTGAATACCAGAAAATAAACGATGTTTCCAAAGCCACCGGCGGAAGGGATTTGTCAAACCTTGTTGAACGGAATATTTTGAAAAAAGAAGGAGAAAGTATCGCAACATATTATCATTTGAATATATAATCTTCTATTGCGCCTCATTTTATCCGATTGCGCCTCATTTGCGCCTCATTTTGCCCAATTGCGCCTCATTTGCGCCTCATGCGTATCATTAAAAAAGAAAAATACAACTTGAAGCGATGGCTTTGCGGGAGGGAAAAGCGTTAGGGATAGTAGCAATTGTCTGAACTCCTTTTTTGCAAAAAAAGAGTGAGTGCGGATAGCCCGACCCTGAAAGGGGAACGCCCAAATCATTTCTTCTTCTTCCCCTTTATTTCAACATTTTCTGCTCTCAGGTACCTATATAATGTCGCCTTGCTTCCAATATTGAATAACTTGCAAATCTCATCCATTGATAATGTGTTCTCTGGATCTAAATATATTTTCTTTACCGCCTTTGCCTTTTTCTCCGCTTCTTTTGAAAGTCCCTTTTTACGCCCACCAACTCGTCCCCTTTCCTTTGCGGCCTTTAATCCCGCATGGGTTCTTTCTATAATCAAGTTCCTATCTAATTCCGCAAAGGCACCTGTTATTTGTAAAAAAAACTGTCCCAATGGCGTTGCCGTGTCTATCGCTTCCGTGACGGAAACAAAACCCACCCCCTTTTCCTTTAACCGTTCGACTATTTCAATAAGATGTTTTAATGATCTTGCGATCCTGTCTAATTTCCATACCACAATTGTATCTCCGCTTCTGGCAAAATCAAGCATCAATTCCAGTTCCGGTCGCTCCTTAACCGCGGAGATCTTATCTGTGAAAATTTTTTCCGCACCCGCTTTTTTTAACGCGTCAATTTGCAAATCCACATTTTGCTCTTTTGTGCTGACTCTGGCATATCCTAAAAACATAATCGAATAAATAGTTTCATAAACTCAATAAAATGCAAAACTACAAAAACTACCCAGCCAAAAGCGGGAAAAAGATAGAAAAAACGACCGTTTTATGCAGTTTCATAAAACGGTCGTTTTGTAGAACTGTAAAAAATGGGGAAAAAGCGAGTATTCCTCGGTACTTCCGGCATCATATTTTTCTATCAATTGGGTTCTCACTAAATCCCATGCTTCAATAGGATTATAGTTTTCATCATGCGTAGAAGCATTTCCGTAACGCCCAAAAATTCATAATCCATAATCTTTTGTTCTATATTAAGCAGGTATTCTTTCTGAGATGGTTGGTTTTCAACCAAGAATCTAATATACTCACGATAATAACGACCTGTTTTTCCCGTGTCAAGTCAAGATTTAGGTTCTATCTAAGTCGGATTAGATAGAACAGGTACAACCTGTTTGTCCGAAAGCAGACGATGTGCAACCATTATCCTAACGGGGAATAGGAAGAAGGAGAAGAAATAAAACATTTTCATTGTCTTATCGTTACATATTACGAAATGCAATTACATTTTATAACTTTGTATTTGACATATACAAACATATAAAGTTTTTTTTATGTATTTTTGCCTGGTATTTGTTACACATGAGAAAATAAAATAATAAAAGATGAATCGGGTAAATACACACCAACAACAATTGGAAAAATTTAAAGCGGCTTCCGATCATATCGTAAGTTCCAAAGAGCGGTCGATTAATTTTCTTGTTAAAATTGGGATAAACAAACCTGATGGCAGGTTGACAAAGAATTATTCAAAATAATAAGGAATGTATTCTTACCGTAAAGGTCTTCTTTTTGGATTTCATGGATGCGATTTAGCGATTATGTTAAGTTGCTAATTCTCAGCAAAGATAATATTTCTTCCAATACAAATGGAAGAAATCATCCGTTTGTATTGAAAAAAATAACGTATAACTAAAATTCTTAATTTATCATTTTGTTTGCGGAAGTACACGTTTTTCATGTATTATCGCAACCAAATTGCATCATCGGAGTATTAAAATGGCTTCAAATTTTTATTGTCTTCTTTGGGTCTTGTTTTGTTGTGTCAACATTGCCCAATAAATCAGCAACCCCAATGTGATTGCCTATGTCGTCAAATACTTCGTAATGGCTTTTGTGCAGATTATCCAAATACCAATAGCGATTTGTCAGGATTTCTCTAAAAACCGTTTGTCCTTGTTCTATTAAACTTGTTCTTGTAAAAATGGAAGCATTCTTTAGTGAAAAGGCTACGATCAATCCCTTATTTTTCGCTACGGTAAAATAATGTCCGCTATTGAATAGGTTGTCTATCTGTAATTTCTTTTTATTTTTTAGAACAGACAGGTTTGTCGAGGAAAAATCTGTATGAATAAATGAAACTATGACTCTGTCTCTCTCACAAGCTTCTGCTATTGAGGAATCAAAAATATCAGTGCCATTAATTTCATAAGCATCAGGAGCATTATGTCGCCGCATATTTTCCCAAAACGGTTCATTAATTAATGCTGCAAGTAAAGTTTTAGATTTACGAATTTCGTCATTTATTCGGGAGCTCTTCCCCACAAAAATATCATGGATTGTTTCCCTCGCAGTTACCTTTGATTGCCAAAAATCTTGTCGTTTCAGGATTATATTGCCCGGATGTTCTTTAATTGTTGAAATCAGGGTGACGAAAGGAGTTAAACCTTGTTTTACAAAATCATCTTCGGAAACAAATTGCCCGCTTAAAGAAAGTTCATTTAACAGTATTTCCATTGTTTTACAATCCTAAAAGTTCGTCTAAATCATTATCAAATTGATCAAAAAGACCTTTTTTATATTCTAATATTCGACCGTTATCAGAAAAATTGATTTCAGTGCTTACTGTTGTGCTATTTTCATCCAGTTCAAAAAAATGCACCTTTGCCTTTTTTCTTGAGATTACTTTTTTATTGATTGATTTACGAATACCATTAAAAATATGATCACTATGCGTTTCTATTACAATTTGAACACCCGCTTGTGCTGCTAAGCAAATTAATTCGGCTAATTTAGCTTGCCCTTTGGGATGTAAATGTGCTTCAGGGTTTTCAATAAAAATAATGGCATCTTTTGGCGCGGATAATATTGCCACAATGACAGGTAGAGCGTAAGTCAGCCCAAAACCAACATTGACAGCATCAATCTCATCTGTCCGCCCTAAGCTTGTTTCCGTATTAAATTGATATTTTAATTCATAACCGAAAGTCCCATTATCTTGTACAACAACATTCACCCCAGAACTGATTTCTCTTTCCCATGCAGTAACTTGTGAAAACAAGTCATTAGTGTGATTTGGGATGCATAATTCCGAGAATACTGTATTATTTCTGTGTTTATTAAGAAATTGCACCACGCGTTCGGACTTCCCTTCTTCAAAAGAAATTTGATTGTCAAAGTCCATTCTATCGTCTTTTTTATACGAATCTTGTGGCCCTAAACGAAATGCGCTTATAAATTGGCATGAATTTTCAAATAAAGGATCTGTTTTGTCTATTTCCCTATTATCTTGCACAATAGGCAGGACAGTTTTTGTTAAATCATGTATAGTAGATCCAAAAAACAAATTCTGCTTATCGGTATTCACAATAATAGTGATTTTATCCTCTTTAGCAAATTGATATAATGCGTTTTTTGCACTTTTGATTTTCACAGTATTTGACAACAAGTTAAAATATTCAAAATTAACTCGTTCTGCTTCTCGCAAAAGTAATAGCACCTGAATAACAGAAGATTTTCCACTACTATTTGTACCGCATAATACTGTTAGATTAGAGAAATCTAACTGGGTTGCTTTATGTGACTTAAAGTTTTCTATTTCTATTTTCCGTATCATTGTGTATAGGTGTTAAGAAATTCTTTGAATAATCTATGACGTTTTTGCACGCTATCTTTTGTTGCTGTTCCGGTTGTTATTCCCGCCCAAAAGCTCGGCAAATACTGTAATTTTAAAACAAATTCTTCTTTAAAACTTTCTTTTTGCTTCAATAGTTTATTTAGTTCTTCTGCATTTAATCTTGCGAAATAAACACTAAAAAGTTCAAACAATGACTTATTTATTCTATTCCTTTGATTATCAGATGTGATTTTCCGAAATGTATTTGTACCAAAGATTTGGTACGATATTTTCATTGCTTTTTTGAAATCAGCAAGTATTCTTTCTTGTTCCGATTTGTTTTTTGGTATTGACTTTGTGCCAACTGTCAGGAATGAGTCCATATCCGGTTCATATTTTTCAAAATCGATAAGATAAAAACTTAAAAATCGTGTAGCAAAATCCAAGTCTTCTTGTCTGTTTGTTGGCACTGAGTTATCCGTAGCTTTCAAGAAACTCCTCCCTGCTTCAGTTCTGGAAGATACCAATTTTTCCACAAACTGTATTCTATATCCTTGAAATATGGCAGTTCGTATCTCTTGCGCTCTCAATGTCTCGCTTCCCTGATTTATTCTACTGAAGATATTATATTTTACTTCTTCTGGAGTGCCTTTTCCTATCAGATTTATTGTGACTTGATTTGTTTCAATTCTCCGTTGAATATCACGGGGTAATCCTGTCCATGTTTCGCCATTAAATTCTGTTTTAAATTCAAGATCTTTAAGCACAAGTGGTTGGTTTTCTTTTGTGATATTCTCGCATCCTTTTAATTGTCCAGCATCACAAAGATTGATAAAATGTTGCAAGGTGCTTATCCGTTGCAGTCCATCTATTACACGCCATTTTTTATCGGCACCCTCGTCAAAATAAAACAAAGGTATTGGTAAGCCAAGCATTAATGATTCTATAAACCTGCTTTTTTTCTTTTCGTTCCATAAATCTGGTAAACGTTGATATGCAGGAATTTGAATTTCTCCATAACGCAACATATCAACAATTTGCCCAATAGTTCGCGGAATGATACTGATAGAGATGTCATTGGGACTAAATGGCATTTCAGTTATAACGTCATCATTTCCTTCTTCCAATTCGATCGTATCTTTCGTTTTTGCGTTAATATTCATATATATTATACATTTTTGCAAAATTAGTTTTTT
>JAJDJJ010000055.1 GCA_030267125.1 Bacteroidales bacterium OttesenSCG-928-B11 | reverse complement strand
AAACAAAAGTAAATTTGAACAATTGCAAGTTGCAATTCCGCCTTTAAATGAACAAAGACGAATTGTCAAAAAGATTGAGGAAATTTTCGCTTCACTTGATGAAATAACAAATTCAATTAAAGCGTAAGCAAACAACTACGCATTAATCTTTTAAACAAGCTATTGGAACCACATATACGCCATCTTTGCGGCGATAAGCAAAGCCGCCAACAGCTGTCAGAATCATAAGAAATGAAGGCGATTTCATTTTAGTTGTGTCTATCTTGGATGCTAGTGTCAATAATGTAGATGCGCCTTCATCTATTAATTTTTCTCCGCCCATTTTTACTTCAACTAAACCATAACTACCATTGCGCAAATGTATTACTGCGTCGCATTCAAGTCCCGTCTTATCTCGATAATGAAATACTTCTCCATCTAAAGTTTGAGCAAAAACACGAAGATCCCGCACACAAAGCGTTTCGAAAAACAATCCAAAAGTCTCCAAATCATTCATCAAATCGTCGGGACCTAAGCCCAACGCAGCAGTTGCAATAGATGGATCAACGAAATAACGCGTATTGGAAGTGCGAATAGCCGTTTTTGATCGCAAATTAGGATTCCAAGCCGGCATATCTTCTACCACAAAAATACGGCGCAAAGCATTCAAATAAGAATAGATTGTATCTTCTTCCAATGTTTCATTATCATTCGTTTTCATGTCTTTATATATTTGAGCATGAGATGCTTGCGTTCCTTGATGACGAGCATACGAGCGCATCAAACGCTTCACGCGAGCGGCATCACGAGAAACTCCGTCGGATTGCTGAATATCGGAATTTACAACAGCATCGTAATAGTCAAATGCTTGATCGAGTGCAATGTCTTTTGACAAAAGAGAGGCTAACGGCCAGCCACCGCGACAAGTTAGAAAAGCTATTTGTTGTAAGGTGGTTTCATTTGTTGCTGCAATAACTTTCGGTGTATCGAATAATTGCCGTAAACTTACGGCTCCCGAAGAATCGCCCGACTCCCACAAACTCATCGGACGCATGGTTAACCATGCAAAACGTCCTGTTCCTGAATGATGAATATTCTCTCGACTTGCCGGAACTGCCGACCCCGTAAGGATAAATTGCCCCATCTCTTTACGATGATCGACTTCAAAACGAACAGCATCCCACAATTTGGGGGCTAATTGCCATTCGTCTATCAAGCGTGGCGTTGCTCCATTGAGTATTATTTCCGGACTTTCATCTGCAAACAACATGTACTGTGAATATCGCTTAGGATCAGATAGGTAAATAATGCTTTTCGCTTGTTGTTCAGCCGTAGATGTTTTTCCGCACCACTTAGGACCTTCAATCAAAACTGCGCCTTTACCTTGCAGTTTTCGGGCTAAAAGTTTATCAATCACTCTCGGTTTATATGTACTCATATTTCATCACTTAAATTGATTTTCAGCTGCAAAGATAGCCATATTTTTATATTTTCGGTAATTTGGCTAAAATATTTTCGGTAATTTGGCTAAAATAAATTCGGCGATTTGGCAGAATATAAAAATGAAAGTGCAGAAATTTTATCTCTACACTTTCAAAATCTACATTACCAGTTAACAATTTTATCTACAATTGCTCGTTGTTCGCTTGCGGTACGACGAAGATAAATGCGTGTAGTTTCAATGCTCTCATGTCCCATAAGGTCAGCAAGTAGAGCTATATCGTTAAATCTATCTAAGAAATTCTTCGCAAATCGATGGCGAAAGGAGTGTGGATATACAACTTGGAGATTCAAGCCGTATTTAGAGGCAAAATGCTTTAACTGTTGAGAAATTCCACGAGTCGTAATTCGTTCTCCAAAACGATTCAGGAATATATATCCTGATTTTAGATTCTTTATTTCTAACCATTTGATAGCTTCCGAACGTAATGTTTTAGGAATATACAATCGTCGAATTTTTCCGCCCTTTGTGTACATATCAAGATGTCCGAGATAAACATGCTCTGCTTTTATTTGTAATAATTCACTAACACGAGCTCCTGTAGCTGTCAAAAACCAAACAACAAAATACCACTCGATATTTCCATCCGCTTTTAATTTCGTTTTGAAAAACTTATAATCGGCATCGCTGATTACATTTTCAAGGAAATTTTTCTGCTGTACCTTAACGAATTTGAGTTTAAGTCGATCTTTCTTGATAAACTCAAGATACTTGTTTACCGCTTGCAAACGTAAATTCACGGTCTGTGGTTTGAAATGTTCGATTAAATACCCTTTGTAAGCCAAAAGATTTTCTTTGTTTATTAACTCATAATGAGTCAGAAAGTGATTTACAGTCCACACATAGGACGTAATTGTGTTTTCTGCCAAGTCGTTTTTTCTTAGCGATTTTTGAAATTCTGTTACCATATTCTATTAATTTAAAGTAAATATGGCGGCAAAGTTATCTTGCCTATCTCACATTATGGGAACTTGCCTTTAAACAGTATCTGTCAGCTAATAAATACAAAAGAAAACTCTTGCGGAACCTATCCTTATCTTGATGTCCGATATTTACGAGCAAAAAGCTCTCCTAACTATAAACAATCGGGACGATTTATTAAGAAGGGAACAATTTTAATTCTTGTTGATGGAGAAAACTCAGGCGAAGTTTTTAAAACTCAAGAAAGTGGTTATATGGGCAGTACATTTCGTAAACTTTCTATATCCAACGAATATGATGAAAACTTTGTTTTGCTGTTTATAAAACATTATCAACGCAACCTTAGAGAAAGCAAAACGGGTTCTGCAATTCCTCACCTTGATAAAAAGATGTTTGCGGAATTACAGATACCACTTATTTCAATAAACATGCAAAAAAGAATCGTAAAAAGAATAACGTCTCAATTTGAAATATTAGATTTGATACTATCTAATATCTGAAATAAATTCTTAACAGCGTTAACTATGCGTTCTTGTTCATAAAAAGGCGGAATTGGTATTTGCAACTTCGAATACTCTGAAATCCAATATCTTTTATGCGAATCTCCAAGCAATCTTGTAATACTCATAAAATAAAACACATAGCGTAAATTCATATTGCTATTTGCTTTGAGTATTTTCATAGCAGACGATTTCACTTTAAATTCAAAATCTACATATTTTGATTCTGTAGTAAAGTCATCAAATATTATAACAGGAGGATTTCTGAAAATTCCTTCAGTTTCATCTGTATATCCAATAATAAATGATTTCCCCGCAGTTAGAACAGGCATTTGATACAAGTCGGAGTAGTCCGTGGTTTGCACAATATACTCAGTCGGTTGTTCATAATCCAAAATATCTTCTAATTGGCACCAACTCCAGTTTTGCGGTATCCGAAAAGGCAAGTTCCCATAATGTGAGTTATCAGATATATTTTTAGCCTTCTTTTTGCTCTCAGGGTGCTCTGCCTTTATGCGCTCAAGCAATACGGAGGCAGGTTCATCGTTCGGATCTTGTGGGACTAGTTTGCCTTGTATGGCAAGGTCGAGAATTTTGGACTTAAAGTTTTGAATACAAATGGATAATTGCATTTTATCTTTCTCAATACCATCTACTATCAAAAATAATTCAGATAAAGCTGATAGTATTTTAGATATTTCTTTTAACGGAGGAAGTGCAATAAGGTAATCTCCTATGATATCTTTTCCTACTCGTTGCTGTCCTACAGCTCCACTAAAATTTGCAACTCCATTAGATATGAAATCCTCTGATTTTGCTATATACAATGCGTATTGTGATAAAAGGGGGAATACAAATGGACGAAAAACATGCAATTCTGTAGTACCCGCTCCATGACCATTCTGTAAATTCACAAATATGACGGATTTTCTATTCTCAAAGCAAGGGGTAATTTTCGCTATTCCCAAATCGTTGTTCTGAAAATGCGTAAATCCAGATTTGACATCTTTCCATTGCTTAATATCAAATTTTGCTTCATTAGAATATCCATCTTTGATATATGCCATAGGAATAAAAGAGACGTCAAGGCTATCCTCTATGTTGTTTTTTGGATTGATTTCGAAGATATTTCGCCACCTTGCCCACTCCCAACTCTCCGGTATCTCAAATGGTATCTCCCCATCAATACATTTCACTGTTCCATCGGCGAACTTCTCGTAATATGATTTATCGGAACGGTAAATGTATGATTCATTCTTATCCCGCTTAATCTTTTTCTCTTTGATTAATCGTTCTTTTTCTGCACGGATTTTCTCGATAAGGACTGAAGCTGGTTCGTCATTAGGGTCTTGAGGTACTAATTTGCCTCGTATGGCTAAATCGAGGATTTTTTGCCGTAATTTCTTTGTGTCCATTATTCCATCAGTTTTTTAAGAGTTTCTGCATCGGGTAATGCTTTTTGTAATTCGGGCGGCAGTGTTTCTGTTGTTTTATACGTGGCAACTCCCATTGGCTTGCTGAAATCCCGAAAACTGTATTCCACTTTTTTGTCGTTTTTTTCTTTGCACAGAATAATACCGATAGAAGCGTTTTCGTGTGGCAAACGAACTAAGTCGTCTAAGGCAGAAAGGTAAAAATTCATTTTTCCTATGTACTCCGGCTTAAATTTTCCTGTTTTGAGTTCAAAAGCGACTAAGGCTTGTAAGGCTCTATGAAAAAACAATAAATCAATAAAATATTCCTCTTCCGAAACCACCAAGCGATATTGATTTCCCAAGAATGAAAAATCATTGCCCAAAGACATCAAGAACTTTTTTATATTCAATACTATTTCTTGTTCCAAAACTCTTTCGTCCATCTCTTCATCAGCATCTTCTAAGCGGACAAAGTCGAGCAAGTATTGATCTTTAAATGCTCGTATCGCTTTATTGGAAATTAAATCAGACATCGTTGCCTCAAAATTATTGGGCATCTTATGTACTTGCAAATGACTTTGATTATTAAGTTCCGTTCGCAAATGACGTACCGACCAAAAGTTTTGAGCCGTTTGTTCTATGTAAAAAAGCCGGTCGTTTTCGTTTTCAATCTTTGTGAGAATATCGAAATGATGCGAAAATGAAACCGAGAAAAAGGCTCTCAAATTGGGGTGTTGAAATTGGTTCGACACTGTCGAACCAATTTCAGTTTGTTCTGTTTCTAATTGGTTCGTTAGTGACGAACCAATTAAGTTAGAGTGTTTCCATGCGTTGTAAAAAATTCTCATTTTTTTAAGATTCCCTGCTGAAAACCCTCTCAATCCGGGTAATTCTTGTTGTAATCGTGCCGAAATCTCATCAAGAACTTTATCGCCCCAAGAACTATTTGCTATTTCGCTTTCAATATCGCTGCCAATCTGATAATAAAGCATCAAAGATTCAGCATTGGCTATTTTTGCCACTTCGTACCGGCTCGCGAGAATCCGATGTTTTAACCTCTTTATTAAACTTATCTTCGTGTCCATCATTCCTCAATTTTGCCGATTATTTCTTTCAGCGAAGCTACTGCCTTTGCTATATTAGAGCTTTTCTCTTCTATTTGTGCCATCAATTCAGCAAGCGACATATCAACCGTATCTTCTCCGGTTTTAATCCACGTAATATCAAGGCTGGTTTTATCTCGGTTTAACAATTCCGTAGCAGTATATTTTCGCCAACGACCGTAAGGATTTCCCTCGGAGTAAGTTTCTATTCTATTATGAATATTATCCGCATTGTAGCATTTCACAAAGTCGTCAAGGTGCTGACGGCGCATTGGGTTGGTTGCCAGTGTATGTTTTACATTGGTGCGATAATCATAATACCATGTTTCGTTGGTTTTATTCCCTTTTGAGAAAAACAAAACGTTTGCTTTAACGCCATTTGCATAAAAAATACCGGTTGGTAAACGAAGAATCGTATGAAGATTAAATTCTGTGAGTAATTTTTTACGAATAGTTTCACCAGCTCCACCTTCAAACAAAACATTATCCGGCAATACAACAGCGGCTCGTCCTCCATTTTTAAGCATCAACATAATATGCTGCATGAAATTGAGCTGGTTATTGCTCGTAGAAACATAAAGGTCTGTACGCATGTCTGCAATATTCGTGGATCCGGCAGGGCGATTTCCAAATGGAGGATTGGCAAGAACAACATCCACCAAGGTATCTGGTTCTTTTTCTAATGAATCGCAACACTCAATAGGGCTACGTTCAGTACCGATTCCATGCAGATACAAATTCATAGAAGCCAACGTAACAACAAGAGGCGTATTATCGTTACCATGCAATGCTTTATCTCGAAGAAATGCACGTTTGTCCTTATCTTGCGACTGTTCTTTCATGTAGTCGTAAGCAGCGAGAAGGAATCCTCCTGTTCCACAAGCAGGGTCGCAAACGGTTTCGCCAATTTGTGGACGGGTAACTTCAACCATCGTATTGATCAATGGACGGGGAGTGAAATATTGACCGGCGCCACTTTTCTTGTCCTGTCCGTTTTTCTCCAAAATGCTTTCATAGATAGCGCCTTTAACATCTCCATCCATAGACAGCCAATTCTCTTCGTCAATAAGAGTAATAACCTTCTTGAGATAGACGGGCTTATCGATTTTATTTTGAGCTTTCGTATAAATAGTTCCTATCAGATTATCTTCTTGACTAAGCAGTTTGAGCGTTTTTTCATAGTGGTCAATCAAGTCAAGGCCGTCTAATTCCGTTAAATCATTCCAACGGAATCCTTCAGGGATAGCAGACTCTTCACCGAAAATCTCCACATTTTCGTTATCCATTTTCAGGAAGAGAAGATAGGTTAACTGCGTGATATAATCGGTAAAGCCAACTCCTTGAGAAGAAAGAATTGTGGCTAAATTCCAGACTTTTTTAGTAAGTGATTGCTCGTTTGCAACTGTTTTTTTTGACATTATGTAATTTTATTTTAAGCAGATTTGAGAATAAATTGTGAAAGAGAAATAATAGCTGTATTAACTGCATCAGCAGATCCAAATGCTCTTACCATTTGGGCTACAAAAGGCTTATCTTCTTCTTTTATATCATTCATAGTGCAACTTCCATTGGCTACAATGTAGTTCACAACATTGCGAATAATTTCTTTTTGAGTGTCGGTCAGCGGACGTTGATTTTGTCCACACCAAAGTTCGAAACGACTCGCTGCCATTGACGACAGGGAGCGTAACTCAGGAATTCGTTTGAATGCAAAGCGCACTAATTGAATAATGTTAGTAAGTGCATCTTTTTCCTCTTTTGTTCGGAACTTAACAACGTGAGCCGAGTCAAGAACAGAATAGGTATTCCACAATAAAACCGGATTAAACTTATTGTTGAAACGAACTAATTTCTCTCGTAAATCTTTCAACATCCCGTATGTGATAGGGGCATTTGTATTATTGTAGATAATGCGTAGAGCTTCTATCTCATCTTTATGAGAATTGACATACTCTTCGAATGCTTGAGTTGTTTCTTGAGCTTCTTCTATAGAAAATCCCTTTTCTATTAGATTGTCTTCTCCTGGTTGTAGAATAGAAATAAATCCAGCATTCAACTCTAACAGATATTGCCTTGCCTTTGGATTATGAGTAAGCGGTCTGACAAGTCCTTTTCGAGCAAGATTTGGTTCGTTCGTACTAATAAAAGGATCTAAAGAACCGCCATCCGAAGCATTAAATAGTAGAATTGCCAAATCCTTCATTTCGATTCCAGCTAAATCAGTAAATCTTTGGCGTTGCTTTTCATCAGACTTAACATTGATTCGTGATAAACGGCTCGCTAATAACCTCAAATTATCGTCGGACAAATCTCCATGTGTAATGTGTTCTAATAATATCCTCAATGACATATTCGGAGGAGGAGTTTCAGTACCAGGACGAGTAGGTTGCTTTTCATGTTCTGTTACCCCAACGGCATCAACCAAAAAGAATAGGTCTTTGCTAATCGCATTTGGAGTTACGTTTCGAAGATGCTCATCGCCTATGGTTCTTACTCCACGGCCTTTCATCTGTGTATATAGCGCATCAGATTCAACATCACGCATAAACATCACAACCTCCAGCGGTTTCACATCCGTTCCTGTTGCCACCAATGTAACCGTAACGGCAATGCGGAAATCCTTATCATTCCGGAAACTTCTTATGAGCTGATTACTGTCTCCAGCCGAATAGGTAATTTTTTGAACAAAATTTTCGGATTGATTCTGAAAAACCTCTTTCGCTATCCGAACGATATTAGTAGCATGCGCATCATTAAGCGCAAAAATGAGTGTTTTAGGAATATATTCAAGTTTAGAGTCTCGTTCGGGATACAACTCTGTATAAATAGCATCTCGATAAGTTTCTAATATAAGTTTGATTTGGGAAGGATTTACAATACTGCGATTTAATTCGGTTGAAGTATATGTTTTCTCTTCGGAGTTTTTTATATCCTCTACCTTTCCTGAATACTTTGTTATTTTCGTTATATTCTCTCCATCTTTGATTGCTCCTCCCGTTTCTGTAGCCTGAGTTTTAATACGATATACACGATAATCAACATTAATGCCGTCAGCTATAGATTTCTCCAGTGTATAATTCACTATACGATTATTATTGAAAAAAGCTAAAGTTTCCGGAGCTGGTGTAGCAGTAAGACCCACCATCCTTGCTGAATTAAAATACTCCAGGACCTGCCGCCAATTACCATAAATGGACCGGTGGCATTCATCTATAATAATTAAATCAAAAAAATCCGGAGGAAGATTTAGATTTCCTCCTAGTTGTATCTCTTTCTCTTCTTCATTATAAGATTCATCATCGTCATTATCATTTAGCTCACACCCTGTAAGTAGAGCGAAAAGACGTTGAATTGTTGAGATTATCACATTCGCATCTTTTGGAATACTGGAGGATTTCAAGCGTTCTGTGGTGAAAATAGTATTGAATGGTTCACCGTTTTCTGTTAAGCGGAATGTACCAAACTCACCTTCAGCTTGGCGTCCCAGGTTATTTCGATCCACAAGAAACAAAACTCGTTTCATTGGGGTAAAAGAAAGAAAACGATAGGCAGCCATACAAGCTGTATAGGTTTTTCCTGCTCCGGTTGCAAGTACCATTAATGCGCGGGATTGTCCTAATCGGAAATTAGATTCCAATTCAGTTATTGCCTCATATTGGCAATCTCGCAAACCTTTCTTTTGTAAAGCTGGTAATCCGGCAAACTCATCCTCTATTCCGAGCATTTTTACAATCTCTTTGGGTGTATGAATGCGAGGAACCGGAGTGTATCCTTCATCAGGATTATGAATGTTTTTGAACAGTATATTCCTGCCATTTGATAGATAAACGATAGGTAGCGGTTGATACCAATAAGAGCACCAGTCCGGCAATTTACCAATATACCTTTCGGCCTGCTCCATTACAACATGGGATAGCCCATGCTCCTCTCTTTTCGCTTCAAGAACCCCTATGGCTTTTCCATTGAGAAACAAGAGATAATCGGCTTCAAGATTCCCTTTTAGTAGACCTTCTTCAATAGCTACGGCAGATATTCCGGGTGAGTAATCATCTCTTTTGACAATTTCCCATCCGGCTTCATTTAGCATCCGATTGATTATCTCTCTCGCTTTTTCTTCTGGTGTCATTTTCAAACTTCTACATAATTTGTATTATCGGAAGTTGCTTGCAAAAATAATAAGCATCACATAGTATTCAATTCGCACATAGCAACTTGGGATAATTATTCGCAAACTTCAACTATTCAGCATCGATTCAACATCACTGAAAGGCCATTCAAATTTCATTCAAAAAAACACAAACAATTGATTTTCATGATTTTATCACATTTTTAGATTATTTTTTTACATCATTATGGTTACCAAGTAAATAATCATAAAAATAAAAAAATGCATTACTGATTTAGCCGAAAATCAATGGCAAAAATAGAAAAATTTTCCACTCTTCTCTAAAGATGTTCAGGGCAAACGCATTAAAATTTCCAAAAAGCAATCTGTAATATATAAATATATACATTCTCCCACATAAAAAATACCATAAAACATTGATACTCAAACTATCTAATTGATTATCAGACACGAAGACATATAGATGTTTTTATTTTGGCAATTTGACTGAAATATTTTCGGCGATTTGGCATGGAATCTTTATGCCAGAAATACGGCTTGCACCCAAAGTAGACTTGAAAAAATGAAAGAAAAATAGTATTAACTTTGCAAATGTAAGCTTAACCCAAAAACAATTAAGAATGGGGCTGAAATGGTCCTACAAATGGGGAGTACTTCACTGAAATGGCCCTATACATGGAGAGTACTCTCGTAAATAAACCCAATAACGTATGAATAGAGTTAATCAAAATCATTTAACAAGCGGCCTCGTACTGCTTGTTTTTTTATTTATTTCACATTCCATTTATGCGCAAATACCAAAAACATTGAAAAAAATCATAGATGCTGATCTTCGCATAAAATCAGGATCTGTGAAATTGCAGGTTATGCGTGGCACTGATAATGATACGACGATCTATACGGAAGAAGCTTTTCTCATCTCTACTCCCAAAGACACGAAATATTTAGTCTATCAACAAGATGGTTCATATTCATATGTTTACTGCAAGTCTGCCCGTACACTCGCCATGTTTTTTTCTGAAAACAGCACTGGGCTCTATAAATATGCCTTTTCAGACAATCTTTATGATGCGAAATGGGGTGCGACCGATATCACATATCCGTTGGATTTGCCTAGAATCACGTGGGAAAATTGCACCTTTCAACGCATTCCTCCCCGATTCAACAAAAAGAATATCAGATATAAAATATCATACCCCGATGACGATATTACATCGGATATGATTGATGAATGGGAATTTGACGAAAAATCTCTTCATCTGGTCGAATGGCAATCTTCATCATTATATATGATGACGGATCAATTATTTCATAGAATAAATGTTTCAGAAAGCGCTCTCTACAATTATATTCATCCCGATATTTTGGATACTATCAGTTTTAAGTATGAGGAGTTAAAGAAAGGGGCTGATAAACGCTACGAAAGAGAACGATCTGAAAAAGACTCTATTTATCGGGAAATTTTCCGTGATTCTATTATGCGAACAATGGTGACTAATGAAGGGAGTTTGACGCAAAGTGTTCCACTGGAAGTAAAAAAAGACACCATTTTTTTTATGCCGAAATGGAAATTCCCTTCGTTGACCGGCGACACAATCTATTCTGAAAATATTACATCACATTATTTACTTTTAGACATGTGGTATGCAAGTTGCCACCCCTGCAGAATGGCAATGCGCGAAATCGCCTCCTCTATCGATACACTCTATGAAGAATCCCTATTGAAATTAGTCAGCCTTAATGTTTTTGATCACGATACGGCAAAAATACGCCAAGTATCTGAAAATCTGAATTTCCAGTCCGACATTGCTTGCGCCTATGGTGATCGTTCTGTTTCTGAAATGACAAAGAAAATGGGATTAGAATGCAACGGTTATCCTCAAATATACCTCATTGATTTGAATAGCAAAAAAGTGCTTTGGAAATCTTGTGGTTGGCGCGAGGGGTTTACAAAAGAAATTGAAGAGATCATAGCAAATGGCAATTGAAAAAGCAATGCTATAGATCTTTAAATGACGCAAAAAGCCTATATCCACCACGGAACAATTCGCCTCTGTTTTTTATTATTTTTGCACCTTTAAAAAAAGGATGGAAAGTCTTATCGGTTTAGGCTATTTAGGCCTGTTTATCATCTCATTTTTGGCAGCGACTATCATACCTATTAGTCCCGATGTAGTCATGGGGGCGCTGATCGTGCTCAAGTACGACCTATGGACTTGCATCATTGTCGCAACAATCGGGAATTTTCTTGGCGGGATTACCACGTATGGCTTGGGATACTTGGGAAAATGGGAATGGATAGAAAAATGGTTCAAAAAATCAAAAGAAGACATTGAGAAATTTCAACATAAGATCAAAAAAATTGCGGTTGTGGCGGCGGGATTCACTTGGCTACCACTCATCGGCGACCTCATCGGGTTATCACTCGGTTTTCTCCGATTCAAACCCGTCCCTGTCTTCATCATGATGCTGATCGGACGATTTGTACGCTTTACTGTGGTCGGATATTTTTCGGATATTTTTTTGGTTAATTAATACCGCAACTGATGAACCGGAGTATTGAATTATAGAATTTTGAGTCATTGAATTATTAAATTATGAGTGAGGATTTTTGCCTTGACAACAATGAGTTAACTGATGACGAACGACAAGTTATCTATCATGTCACTTTGAAATCGTATGAAATTTCAACAGACTCGCTGAAGGGTATCTTGCCCAACAATCATTGTATTTCGGATGAAACAATCCACCGGACAATCAAGAAATTGCAAGACTCAAAACTTATTTCCAGCACCGATTTATGGGGGGAAGAACATATTGCCAGCGACGATCTTTTATTGTACATCATTCCCGAACTCAAGAAGTTCAAAAAATATGTTGAAAAAATACAACTTATTGAGAATGAAGACACATCACAACCTTCACAAAACCGGAAAGCAGCATTGAAGCGCAATCTTCTTTTTTCGCTACTTTTCAATGCCGATGAGTATAAATACCAGGAAGAGAAGTTACTACCCCACCCGCCTGCCGACATCATCGATTTCTATTGCAAGATTTTAACTCATGAGAAATATACGCAATACATCCGGAATATTGAAATAAAACTGATTAATATTTGCCTGGATTATCGTTATAATCAACTAGTCACCAATCTGTTTTCAATTAAGGAAAACAGTGATTTCTTTTTTACTATCAGGAGTTATTGTTCGGCAAAAAACAGAAAAGCACTTCACTATTTCGATGACAATAGTCCGTTGTTCACATATAATCATGCCGCATATAATGAGAAAAATGTGACTAAAGCGCATGACAAGTTATATAACAAGGCGATAATCGCACTATTTAGCAAAAATGCGGATAAGGCGCTGGGATATTTCACCAAAGGGTTGCAAGCGGAAAAAAAAGGTGTATTCCCGCAACATCCTGTCTATGCGATGTGGTATTTCATCACGCTTCACATTCTACCTTCTGAAATTGCGCAAACCTATTTCAACACGATCCGCAAACCCTCCGTTGATGGAAAGAACTTGCAAAACAAACTGTGGAACCCCATCATCTCACACTTCTTAAACGATCGCGAATCCTGTCGGCAACAATTCAAAGAGCTGGACGAATATCTCCTCAAAGGAAATCCTATTGATCAAGTCATATACATCATTGTCAATTATTTAACGGGGAAAAAACTCGCCTGCGAACAGATTCCGTATTTTATCGATACGATTATCGGTTGCCACGGTGCGGGATACGAGGTGCTGGCGTATGAGTCGGCTTTTGCTCTTCTTCAACTGACGGCCGACAAACGGTGTGTGGAACTTTTCGACAATTTAGAATCGAAATTGCAGGTTGCTCCTGTCTTGCAACTCATCAAACATGAGGAACCGTGGCGAAAAAACACGAAGTTGCTTTACGATCTCTTGGATAAAACTCGGAAAACAAATGAAAACTTTGTTAAAATCAGCTATTTATTCAATAAAGAGAAGTTGTTTTTACAGTTAGCTATCCAAAATAAAACCGACAAAGGTTGGAGCAAGATGCGAAAAATTGCACACAAAAATATCTCGGGAATTGATCCTCAAACAATTGCTTCAAATGATTTCAAAATCATCAATGCCTTGAAGTTATCTGCAAACAGCACTTGTAACAACATCCAAAATATTATTCCCGAGATCATTAACCATCCCAATATATTCAGCGACGGGACAAATCCTGCGCCGGTGCTTTTTATTCCCGGGCGTATTGAAATCGAAGTCATAAAAAACGGCGATTGCTATGATCTGGCAGCTAAACCTCATAATCTGGATCATAATTTTTTCATTGATGAAATTGCAAAAAACATCTATAAAATCTATTCTATTACCGAAGCTGAAAAAAAAATTGTCAGGGCAATACAAAATAACCACCTTACATTTCCCGTAACTCAACGGGAGGAATTGCAGAGGATCCTTTACCGGTTGGGCGCGTTGAATTTTGAAATCGTGGCGTCTGAAGAGTTCACTCAGAAAAGCGATGGACATTTTAATTGTTAGTCAAGGAAATTTTTAGATATAAAGATTTTCCACACGCCACTTTCTTTGAAAAAAAAGTCTTATTATTGCTCTGTAATTTACATGCACTTAAATTCGATATTATGGGAAAAAAATCTATCTTTTTAGCAACTTTTATTCTCCTATCTTTCAATATTTTATCTTTTGCCCAAACGGAAAATCCATACTTGGATTTCAATCCGGAGAAATTGAAAAGCAATAAGGAGTACACCCGGAATTTCAACCCAGGAACCTTCAACACAACTACGCTATACAACTGCATGATTGACATGATCAATCTGGCGCGTGCGGAATATTCATACGTGCCAAAGATGAAACATGACATCAAGTTAGATTCCACCGCGCAATTCCAGGCTATCTATCAAGCAAAAAAAGACGAGAAGACCGAACTAAACGCCGCACCATACAAAACGCTTAATTTCAGGCTAAAAAAATACGGTCTCTCTTCGCAAGGCGCGGAATTAGTTTCCAAAGCGAAAGCCTATCTCGGCAATGCGGAATACACTTACTACGATTTATGTTTCGAGCTGCTTAAACCGATACTCAAAAACATGAAACTGGCCGTGATTCTCCTAAATAAAGAATACACATACGTCGGGTTTGGTTTTGAAACCGATGAATATATGAAATCGATGTATACTTCTATCGTTCTCGGTAACGATTTAACATTCATGCCATACAAACCTATGCCGACGGAGAAAGATCTTCCATTTTCCAAGTCCCGGAGTATCAGTTTTGGCGATCCAAGAGCTTGCCAAAAATGCAGCGAAGACATCTCTTTAGAGCAACTCTCCGAGTATGTTTCTGTTAGAAGCGACGAAATTCTTTTCTCTTGCGATGATCACAAAAATTTACGCAAAATGATTGGGAAAGAGGGGGATGCCATTGTGCTTGACTTCGTTCAGCTTTCGCAATATGATTGCAGCGGAACGGTGGTTGACAACGACCGTCCAAACAGGGGAACCATCACAAAAATAATCACTTACGCCAAACTTTTGGAATTAAATGAAACGGCAGACAAAAAATCAACGAAGCTGATTGCCAACCTCGGTCCCATTCCCGAAACAATCGATCCGGGAGCAGATTACGACATTAACATACTCGTTCTCAAAGACGGGAAAAATGTATGCCGCACAGTCATCAAGAAAAATGTCGAAGTTAAAAACGCCGATTACCAGGAGAAAATAAATTTCTGCAAAGACGAAACCACCATTAAAAACGCAGGCGATTGGGTACCGATGAACGAAGAGGATATTATCACTTTCAAAATCCCGTTCGCTTCTAATAAAACAGAGTTTAGACCCAGCGATTATGATACGATATTCCAACGTTTACGCTTACCTGCGCATCACGTGGCCTCGATCAATATCGAGGCTCACAACTCCTTGAATTACAAGAATGACCCAACACAAACCAATATCCAGAAAAAACGCGTCGAGTCATTATCCAAACAACTCTCCGCAAAATATAATGGCGTAAAACCCACCATAACTTATGATTACAGTTGGGAAGATTTTAAAATCGACATCGCAAATAGCGAAAACTACTACTACTTTGCTTTTGAGGAAGAAGATGAGATAGCCAAAAGATTAAAAGCCAATAACCACAAAATCGCCAAAGAGTTGGAAGAATATTTATCCAAACATCGTTACATGTTAGTGACACTTCACCTGACGTATGACGTTTCGGGTGGCAATGAGCAGGATTTCTCCATCTATAAATTTAACAAAGCGATAGAAACCAAAAATTTGCCACTGGCTATGTCAATCCAAAAATATATCATCAAACAAGTCGAGAGTAAAAAATATGGCAACGAAGCAGCCAATAAATTACAGATCCCGGAAAATAAACAACACCAAGCATTGCTTATCAACAAGTTGTACATGCAGTATTTTTTAGCGACTACGTTGAGTGATAAAATCGCTTTTGACATGAAGAAAGTCGCCGCGTTAGATATTATGAACCAATCAGCTAACTTTAACATGTGTTTGGTGGATGTTTACCAAACCACATTCGCCTCCAATGCCGACATCGCAAAATTGCAGACTGCCATTGACAAGCTGTACACCATGCAATCGCTATCCAAAGAGCACATTAACAATCTCAATTTGGAGATGCAGTTCAAAGTAGTCAACTATTTGACCTCACAACCTGCTTCATTGGAAAATTCCACATTTTTAACAAATACATACACTAAAATCAAGAGTATTTCTAACCAGAAATTATCATCTTGGCAAAACGCTTACAAACTGGCATCCTATTTTATCAAAAACCACGATTACATTTTCGCTCTCAAGTTGATGGATCCATTTATTCATGATCCAAGCATCAGCGATGATTTTTTATTCTCATACATTAGCATCGGGGCGCATCGTCCGGAAACTTACCTTAATGGATTGTTCACCAAAGCAGTATTGATGGGTATTGAGAAGAATCCGCAACGCACTTGCGGACTTTTCGACAAATTCCCGATCTGTGTGTTCGATAACGTGGCGGTGAAAAATGCCGTATGTAAGTCATGTAACAGATAAGCTCCATAACTATGAAAGAAGACCTGAATGATCTCCCGCAAGAGGAGCGGGAAGAGATGTATGAACACCACCGATTCGTGGTTGACAAAGGAACAGATATCTTGCGGATAGACAAGTATTTGATGAATCTCATCCCCAACACTTCCCGAAACAAGATACAACAAGCCACAAAAGCCGGTTGTATTTTAGTGAACGACAAACCTGAAAAGCAGAACTATCGGGTAAAACCACTCGATGTGATTTCCGTGCTGTTACCCAACCCGCCACGCGAGATCGAAATCATCGCCGAAGATATACCGTTGCTTGTTCCTTACGAAGACGACGACCTCATTATCATCAACAAAGAACCGGGGTTGGTCGTGCATCCCGCCTACGGCAATTATACCGGCACATTGGTTAATGCTCTAACTTACAGGTTTCAAGATCAGAAAACCAAAGAGGGAGATCCGGTGCGGCCATTATTGGTACATCGTATCGACAAAAATACCTCCGGCATTATGATCGTCGCAAAAAGTGAGTTAGCCCAGATGAACTTAGCGAAGAACTTCTTTGACCATACGATCGACCGGAAATATTGGGCTTTGGTATGGGGCGACTTTAAGGAGGACGAGGGCACAATCGAGGGCAATATCGGGCGCAATCCTAAAGACCGTTTGGTGATGACGGTTTTTCCCGATGGGGAAAACGGAAAACACGCTGTCACACACTACAAAGTAATCGAGCGTTTTGGTTATGTCACGCTGATTGAGTGCCAGTTGGAAACAGGACGTACGCATCAGATCCGTGTACACCTCAAATATATCGGCCATCCTCTTTTCAACGACGCCACTTACGGCGGTGACATGATTTTGAAGGGTACCACTTTCACTAAGTACAAACAGTTCATCAAAAACTGTTTCCAACTAATACCCCGTCAAGCCTTACACGCCAAATCACTGGGATTCAATCATCCAGCCACCGGCGAATACAAACTTTTTGATTCTGACCTACCTTCCGATTTCAGCGCCGTACTTGAGAAATGGCGGCACTATTCAAAACACAAAACCGTTGATACGGAAGAGTGAAGCCCCATCCTTTTTCCCTAATTTGTCAATTTAAATTTCACTAACCGCAACGGGTTTCCTTTGGCATTTTTGAGGGTTTGGAGCGAATAGATGTAGCCGTTATGAAAAACCATCTTTGATGGAGTGATCGAGAGATCGTAATCGTCGCAAATGAAACTACTTTGGCAAATAAACTGTCCG
>JAJDJJ010000054.1 GCA_030267125.1 Bacteroidales bacterium OttesenSCG-928-B11 | reverse complement strand
TATCAGTATATTTTGTTGCATCTATTCTCTTCGGTATAATAAAAACGTTTAAAAAAACGTGCTAACATTTGTAAAATTGTATGGTTTTAAGATTCTTTGATTTTCAGCATGTTGATTGCCTGCCGGAAGCATTTCACGTGATAGTCGCCGGCAGTCAGCATCTCCCCTTCCACTTCCCCTAACGTCAGGTGTCCGGAACTAATCCGCACCTCATCCGACCGCATAACAGTAACCTCTTTTAGCCGGATATGTTCACCTTTGAATAGATTGCCCACATTGGCGAGCACCTTCAGAAGCGGGATCTTCCGGATGGTGACAATATCGAACATCCCATCGGCAGGATCACCCATCGGCACCTGCATCATGCCGTTGCCATTATATTTACAAATCCCCACGGCGATTGTGAAAACGGAATCGGAGAGCGTTTCGGTTGTCGTGGCAATGACAGTGGGTTTGGCTTTATAGGTAAGCAGAACTTTCAACAGGCAAGCGAGGTATACTCCGGCCGGGATAAACTTTTTTTTACGTTTAGTCACTTCATTGATGACGGCTGCATCAAAGCAAAAGCCGGCAATATTGATAAAATAGCGTTCGTCCACCACCTCATCGTCTTGCATTGATTTCACCAATCCGATATCATGTTTAAAAAAATGTCCGGCTAAAAACGAAGGAAAAACATCCAGGTAATCCTGGGGGTAATTATGCGTTCTTGCCCAATCGTTTCCGGTACCTATTGGAAATGGAACGATGAAGACCTCGGTTGTATCCATCCCGGAAGTGGCCACGCCATTGACCACCTCGTTAAGCGTACCGTCACCGCCGAGGATGATAAAGTGACGCTCCCCCTGTCTGCACAAACTACGGCTGATCATACTGCCTGCACCCGTGTGATTGGCCAAATGCTCGGTAAATGGTATCCCCCGGTTAGCAAGCTGTTCGGAAATAATCTGCCAATACTGGCTGCACTTTCCACCTAAAGCATTCGGGTTGAGGATCACCTGCCAGTGGCATTTTCTAACATCTGCTATCGCTATAGACATCCCTTTAATTTAAGGGTGCAAAGTTAATCTTTATTAGGAATTAGTAGAAAAATATTGACGTTTGCAAAATCTATAAAATTATTTTTTTATATTTGGCGGCAAATACGTATTCATAAAATATCCGCCTATGCAAAAACTTCTATCTTTTCCTTGCACCATTTTATCTTTTTCTTTCCAATTCGTATTGGGATAAAAGTAAAAATATCGACAAATTTATTAGAGTTTAGCCTTTGGTTTAAGATCAAGCATCCAGCTGATTGACTTACTATAACGGCACCTGTTACCGGAACTTTCCGGAAGTCGATGTAAAAGTTTCAGTAAAAAATCAATCTATTTAAGAAACCAAAAACAGCGTGCTATGAAAATCCGAAGGAAGATCTCTTCCACATTTTCCCGAACCCCACTCCCGACCACTGTAACATCTCTTTCTTCTTTCATGACGATGAACCCCGGACACTCATTGTACGGGATATCTTAGGGCGGGAACTCTCTTCACAGCAACTCCCCGGCTCATCCGGTGAAACTACCGTAGACCTGTCTCGTTACCACAGCGGTGTCTATCTCATCGAATGCCGGAAAGAGAACGGGAGAAAAGTGGTGAAGAAAGTAGTGAAACAGTGATAAGGAGACGAGTGAACGAGGGGACAAGGAGACGAGTGAACAAGGAGACGAGTGAACAAGTGGACAAGGAGACGAGAAAATACTATGAAAAGTAAATCCCTAACTTTAAAACATTAAAAACACAACAATATGAAAACCACAAAAACACTGCTCCTCTTAGCCGCCGCCTTGCTGGCCTCCCTTCTCCAAGCACAGTCCTTCCAATGGTCGCACCACATCGGGGCGGGGGAGAACAACGACGACATACTCGACTCCTTTGTCGACGAGAATGACAACACCTACTACCTGGTCTATTTTGACGGCTGTTCAAGGAACTGCTTGGACGACGAGCTCATTTCGGTGATATGCACCACACTGCATAAGCCTTATGATGTTCGTGTTCCTCAGACCGGGACTTTACCGCCGACTTCTTTCAGATTCCACCTCGCAATGGACACCCTTGTCTTGAGCTAACGGTTGGTCGCTACCTACCCCCGTAGTGGACTTCCACCTTCCGATTAGTAGAGAAAATGCTTACCAATAAAAAGTTCAAAGACTTTTTTGCCAAGAATACAGCTGCTCTGTAAAACGAAAAAGGCTACCCAAAACGGATAGCCTTGTATTCAAAATCAGTCCAAATATTCAACCCGCTTTTTTTGCTTTTGCGGCGGGATTTGCCCGGTACATAACCCAACCCATAGAATTCACAACCATTAATTTCTTACAACGGAAAGAATCTCAATAGGGTAATGATATTTCCCACATTTATCTCCCCAATCCCACTCTCTATTTAAAATCCACATTCTCCCTAAATAATATGCGCAAAAAGTATGCGGTATATTATCGCGAATTGCCCTGTCAAATTCTTGTGATTCGAAATATAACGTATTGTCATTGAGAATAATTCCGAGTCCTGGCATAAAAGGGTTTTCAAAAAAGAAGTTATGATTGTGATATTTAAGACAACCGTATACATCAACTGTGTCGATATCAATGTTGTACATTCCTTTTAAGGATATAAAATACCTTTGAATGCCATCAATAATGGTGTCCTTTATTGAAATTTTATAATCAATATTTACTTGCCCACAAATACTATCCATATGTAAAATTGTGTCAATCAAAACAAGTAAATCAGGATTTACAATTCGCACCCCAGATAGATGAAACGGCTCACTTGTTTCTTTGGGCTGTGACCAAACTTGAAAAGTGCAAAGCAATATTAATATTACATGTATATATTTCATCTTATTTTTTAAAATTAATCTGTATCGGAGGTAAAGAATATACAGGATCAGTATCAGGAAGAGTATTCTTATCGAAAGGAGTGCCGAAATTTCCTCTTGTGTAAATCATAAAATTTGTATTAGGATATTTGTTTGGATAATATAAATCATCTGTACTGGGAGATGTTTTACCCCATTTATGATTATGTGTACTACTTTCTATATTATATTCTCCACTTTTCAATAAATTTGATGCAGAATAATTTTCTCCAGCAACAGCATTGATATCTGCACCTATCAAATTAAATTGTTCTCCATTGCTGACAACCGAATTAGTGAATTCTCCACCTTCCCATTCAACGTTGTCAGAAAGAAATGAAAAGACTTCATCAGCATCATTTGCATTGTCTATTCTTAGATAATTAGAACTCCGTGTTTTCCCCTCTATGACAAACTCTTACTCACAATTTTTCTATCAAAATCCAAAGACTCTCCTTTCCTATTTCCATCTGCATCAACTTTGTGAAAACTATCATAATCACTTGCTCCTACATTCGTTAAATTACCTGCACCATCAAACTCATACTCATCCATCCCATCTGGATCAATAGGTCGAATGGGATTATTGCTACAGTAGACATAGTTTGACTGATGCGGATACTTATCCGCCAACGGATCGACGCTCAACCAGATGCTCAGGTCGCTATTATAGTACCGTGCGCCGAAGTAGCCATAGCCCGTCTCCGCATCCCGTTCCTTTCCGGAGAAGGTGAACATGGCGTCCCAGCCGATGCGGCGTTGGTCAACGTACCAGTTTTCGGAGCACGGCTCACGGAACAAGGAACAAGGAAGGCCAGCGTAAGAGGTTGGGAGTTGGGAGTTTGGGGTTAGATCGTTTTTCATGGCATCCATAGTAGGCTTGCAAAAGTAATGAATTTTCGGTTTGACGGTGATGACATTCTTCCGTCTCCTGCCTCCTTTTTCGTGTTCCTTTCTCCGTGTTCCGTGATCCGCTTCAAGCTAAAATACGAATATTCGAAACTCTTTTTTTGATTTTACGGCGTTACTTGTAGGGGACACGACCGAAAACGAGAAAACGAGAAAATCCATTCAAGATAAAGATCTATACTATGGGCTTGTTTGACAGACTCAATAACTACTCGTACCCCTCGAAATATTGAATCAATTTTATAATGAAAATACTTTTACCTTTGCCGCCTGATTTTGCATTAACATTAATAAAAACAAAAGTATGGAAATCTTAGCAAATAGAGTAGTTACCATGGCGGAATCGGAAACACTCGCCATGACGCGTATCGCCAGAGAATTGAAAGAATCGGGCAAAGATGTGATCAGTCTCAGCATCGGAGAACCTGATTTTAACACACCGGAGATCGTGAAAACCGCCGGCAAGCGAGCTATCGACGATAATTTTTCACACTACCCACCCGTGCCCGGCTATGCCGACCTGCGCGAAGCTGTCAGCAAGAAATTCAAAAGAGACAACGGTTTAGATTACACACCGGAGCAAATCGTGGTGTCAACCGGTGCGAAACAGTCTATTTATCAAGTAGTCATGTCTTTGGTAAATCCAGGCGACGAGGTGATCGTGCCCACACCCTACTGGGTGTCTTACAAGGAGATCGTGAAAGTGGCGGAAGGCGTGCCGGTATACGTAAAAGCAACTATCGACAACGACTTCAAAGTGACGCCGCAACAGATCAAGGATGCCATCACGCCGAGAACAAAGCTGATCATGTTCAGCAGTCCGTCGAATCCTACCGGTATGATCTATTCCAAAGATGAGCTGAGAGCGATTGCCGAGGTGGTGAAAGAGTACCCTCATATCATCATCATGGCGGATG
This sequence comes from Bacteroidales bacterium OttesenSCG-928-B11, assembly GCA_030267125.1. Taxonomy (GTDB): domain Bacteria; phylum Bacteroidota; class Bacteroidia; order Bacteroidales; family WCHB1-69; genus JAGVVH01. The sequence continues at coordinate 13,509 of JAJDJJ010000054.1, read as the reverse complement.
AGATTTACGAACATATCAATTTCGAAGGAAGGCACGAGAGTATTGCCCAGTTCGATTTCATTAAAGAGCAAGTTGTTACAATAAACGGTGTGGCAAAAGGGTTTGCCATGACCGGTTGGCGTATCGGTTTCATCGGTGCTCCGTTAGCAATCTCGAAAGCGTGCAACAAACTGCAAGGGCAAGTTACCTCGGCCACCTGCTCTATCGCCCAAAAAGCGACCGTGGCAGCCATGAACCTCGACCCGACAACTTCCGAAGACATTATCAATATGCGCAATACGTTCCAACACCGCCGCGACATGGTGTACGACCTGTTGGTTGAAATCCCGGGCTTCAAAGTACGGAAACCGCAAGGCGCATTCTACTTCTTCCCTAACGTTTCGGAACTATATGGCAAAGAAGTACCTGCCGATTCAGCATTTGCCAAGACTTATAACCGCCGTGTCATCGAAGGTTCCGTAGATCTTTGCATGTATTTTCTCTATGACGCCAACGTGGCTTTGGTGCAAGGCATCGCTTTCGGCGACGACGACTGTGTCCGTTTCTCCTACGCTACCTCCGACGACAAGCTCAAAGAGGCTATGCGAAGAGTAAAAGAAGCCGTATTAAAGCTGAAATAAGCACATAACATAAGGACTCAATAGTGCAAAAAAAGGAGAAAGGGATTCTTTTCTCCTTTTTTCCTTTTAGCCCCACGAGTTTTTGAGCCTCCGATTTTGTATTTTTGCCGCATTAAAGTAATCTGCATGGGAAATATCATCTTCATCTTTTTTGTGGGCTATATATGCCTGTTGTTTTTCATCACTTGGCTCACTTCACGCAAAGCGGATAATAAAACTTACTTCACCGGAAACCGGAAATCACCGTGGTTCGTAGTAGCTTACGGGATGATCGGCGCATCGTTGTCGGGTGTCACTTTCATGTCGGTGCCGGGCGATGTGGCCACCACACAGTTCACATATTTCGGTGTGGTCATCGGGTATATCCTCGGTTATTTCGCCATCATGTATTTCCTTCTGCCTCTGTACTATAAACTCCGGCTCACTTCAATCTACGAGTATCTCGGCGACCGGCTGGGAGAAGAAGCGCATAAAACCGGCTCCGTTTTTTTCATTCTCTCAAGATTATTAGGATCTGCACTTCGCATGTATTTGGTTATTTACGTTTTACAGATTTTTGTCTTTGATGCTTGGGGAGTACCTATTTGGATAACAGCCGTTATCATGATCTTCATTATTTTATTGTACACGTTCAAAGGCGGCATCAAAACCGTGGTTTGGACAGATACATTGCAAACCACCTTTCTTGTCCTTGCTTTAATATTGACCATACATTATATTTTTAAAGATTTAAACTTCTCTTTTCCTGTAATTTGGGATAAAATGGAGAGTGCCGGTTACACTAAGGTCATCAACACCGATTGGCGGTCGCACAACTATTTCATCAAACAGATTATCGGCGGGATGTTCATCACCATCGCCATGACCGGTCTAGATCAGGATATGATGCAGAAAAATCTCTCCTGCAAGACGTTAAAGGATTCTCAACGCAACATGATGTCGTTTACCGGCATCTTGGTGATTGTAAACGCACTGTTCTTACTACTGGGCGGGATGCTGATGGTCTTTGCTTCTGAAAAAGGAATTGACATCTCCGGCATGCCCACCGACCGCATCTACCCGGAGATCGCCTTTAACTATTTGGGTATGGGTGCCGCCATCGTCTTCGTGTTGGGTTTGATCGCAGCCGGTTTCTCCAGCGCCGATGGCACTTTTACCGCCCTCACCACCTCCGTTTGCTACGATCTCATCGAAATCGAACAACGCTATAAAACGGAAAAACAGCGCGGAATGGTCAGACGAATCGTCCACATTCTCATCGCCATGCTTTTCCTGGCCGTCATCATTATCTTCTCCAACCACCACAACGACGCGCTCATTCGGATCATCTTCAACGTGGCCGGCTACACTTACGGACCACTGCTGGGCATGTTCGCCTTCGGCATGTTCACCAACAGGATAATCAAAAACGGTAAATTAATCCCCGCGATTGCCGTTATCGTTCCCACAGTTTGTTTCTTCTTGTCCAAATATTCCGAACAATTATTTAACGGCTATAAATTCGGTTTTGAGATGCTGATCGTGAACGGGTTTTTGGTATTTTTGTCGCTGCTGATTATCAGCGAACAAAAAGCAAAGGAAGTCATTGACCCTGCTTAAATTTCTGTGATCCTGAAACTTTTTAAATATAAATAACGATGAAAAAAATCCTCCCTCTTTTAATTTTAATATTCAGTATTGTGGCAACAGCAACAGCACAACAAAAGGTCGTGCCGGTTGCTTTCCCTGTGGAGTACAGTGCGGCAACTTCGAGTGACGTTTTTTATTACATGCTTCCACAGACAGCATTTTTAGTTACTGTAAAGATTCAGAAGACGAAAGAATTTCAAGGATATTATGCCGATTATGCAGAGAAATTACTTGGTCTTAACAATATTATCACCCAAAATAAAATCACGTATAAGCTCAAAGGAGTAACTATTGACCCCGTCAACATTCCTGACACTTCGCAGTTTTATTCGGTGGAATTATCAGCTACACAGAAGAAAAAAGGATTGCTTGATCAACTTTACGCGGGGAACAGCACTGCAGACCATAACGTCTTCAACCCGACGTATGAGATTACGACGGCCTCTATCCCTGATTTCTTCCGCAATTACGCTGACTTAGCTTATTCCGAAATGGACGATTCTTTTGTGGAAACGAAAATCATCAACGGTGTTGTCACGCAGGTTCCCGTTAATCAAACAAAATTAGTCTCCAAGAGTGCAGGACAAAAAGCACAGGAAGCAGCCGATTTCATTATAAAAGTCCGTAAAGACCGGTATGATTTGCTAACCGGCATCAATGAGGTGGCCTACTCCGGCGATGCAATACAATATATGATCGAACAGTTGAACCAAGCAGAACAAAATTACATTCAGTTATTTACAGGATTTACCGTTACTAATGAAGAGACGTATACATTCCTCTTCATCCCCGATGGCTCGGAAGCTTCTTTCTTGTTCTCCATTGACCCCGAAACCGGACTGAAGAGAAATGCCCCCGGTAAAAACGGTCAGAATTACTATCTCGAGACAAAACCGCTGATAGACAACCTCAAGCACAGTTATTTCGAAACAGCTAAGTACACCGTCACAAAGTTAAAACCCCATGACGGTTATCGCATACGGAAAGCACTTCCTGCTATGGTAACACTAAAAAAAGATAACCAACCGGTCAATATTTTTGGCACATATTACATTTACCAATTAGGGAGAATAGATATTTTACCTTTGAAATCAGACAATTTTAACATTTTAGAATATGGCATTTTATATTAACAAGAAAACGGCAAGTACCGGTATTCTCACCATTGCGGCAATTTTCTGCCTCCTTTTAACATTTAATTTTTGCAAGAAAAAACTTACTCCCCAAGAAACTTTGGAGAATAATATCCGGCAGGCAGCCCGGGAGTTCATCCCTTCCAACAACATAGATTCTATTTACATCCAAGAGATCGATACCATTTCATCATTAGGCTATGCGATTTTGATGAAAGGCGTGCTTACCGACATGCTTGCCAATTACGAATACGAATACAAGGCTGCTATTTTCGAAGACAATGAGATGGCCCTGATGGAAATTGAACTTTCCATGACAGAGATCGAATACATGCTCGAATATTTCACCCTGCTCATCGACAACGGCGACCTCAGCCTAAACGACGCACTATTGATCTGTGTCCTTGCCGAATTTGAAAGCGATGGACACCGTCAAAGTTTCGACATGTTCACTTCGATCGACGGCCACCTCCATGTTTTGGATCCGTTCAATGATAACTTATTGGATGAGAAGTTTGCGGCGGAGTAACCAAATGGTTGGATAACCTAACCTCTTAGTTATCCTATCATTGAATTGTTGTATTATCAAATTAAATATCATAAAATATGGCAGATGACAAAAAGATCATCTTTTCGATGGTCAACGTGAGTAAAATTTATCCTCCTCAAAAACAAGTATTAAAGAATATCTATCTCTCTTTTTTCTATGGCGCCAAGATCGGCGTTCTGGGATTGAATGGTTCGGGAAAGTCTTCATTACTAAAGATTATCGCGGGATTAGACAAGTCGTATCAAGGGGAAGTCGTTTTCTCGCCGGGCTATAGCGTGGGTTATCTCCCGCAAGAGCCGGAGTTGGACGACAACCTCACTGTGAAAGAGGTCGTGATGCAGAGCGTGCAAAACGTGGTGGACATCTTGGCGGAATACGAAGCCGTGAACATGAAGTTTATGGAACCGATGGGTGACGATGAGATGAACAAACTGATTGATCGCCAAGGGGAATTGACCGAACTGATCGAGCAATACGATGCTTGGGAACTGGATTCGAAACTGGAACGGGCGATGGATGCGCTACGCTGTCCCGAAGGCGACACGCCGGTGAAGACCCTCTCCGGCGGAGAACGTCGCCGGGTGGCGTTATGCCGTTTGCTGCTGTCGGAACCGGACATCCTCCTTCTTGATGAGCCGACCAACCACCTTGATGCCGAATCGGTACAATGGTTGGAAATGCACCTGCAACAGTACAAAGGCACCGTAATCGCCGTGACTCACGACCGGTATTTCTTGGATCATGTGGCGGGTTGGATTTTGGAACTCGACCGCGGCGAAGGTATTCCTTGGCAAGGTAACTATAGCTCCTGGCTGGAACAGAAGAGCAACCGCTTGATGATGGAAGAGAAACAGGAATCCAAACGGATGAAGACGTTGGAGCGCGAGTTAGAGTGGGTACGAATGGCACCAAAAGCACGCCATGCAAAATCAAAAGCGCGGTTGAATGCGTACGATAAATTGTTAAATGAGGACATAAAACAGAAAGAAGAAGCACTACAGATCTTTATCCCGAATGGGCCAAGATTAGGGAGCAATGTGATCGAAGCACAACACGTTACCAAGGCGTTTGGCGAGAAGTTATTGTTCGAAGACTTGAACTTCAATTTACCTCCGAATGGTATTGTCGGCGTGATCGGGCCGAACGGCGCAGGTAAGAGTACACTCTTCCGTCTGATCATGGGTTTAGAACAACCCGACACAGGAAATTTCATTGTTGGGGAGACCGTCAAACTCGGTTATGTGGATCAGCAACACAGCCAAATCGATCCGGAGAAGACCGTTTGGGAAGTGATTTCCGAAGGCAACGAACAGATCATGCTGGGCAACCGACTGATCAATTCGCGGGCATACGTTTCGCGGTTCAACTTCAGCGGAACCGACCAAAGCAAAAAAGCCGGCGTGCTCTCCGGCGGGGAACGCAACCGCCTTCACTTGGCGCTAACCCTGAAATCGGAAGCCAACGTACTCCTCCTCGATGAACCCACCAACGACATCGATGTTAATACATTACGGGCATTGGAAGAGGGGCTGGAACATTTCGCCGGTTGTGCCGTGGTGATCTCCCACGACCGTTGGTTTTTAGACCGGATCTGTACACATATCCTCGCCTTCGAGGGCGAATCGCAAGTCTATTTCTTCGAGGGATCCTACTCCGAATATGAAGAGAACAAACGGAAACGGTTAGGAAACGAGGGACCAAAAAGGATACGGTATAAACGATTGACGAAGTAATTCTTTATTCATTACACATGAAATACTTCATAATTGCCGGGGAGGCTTCGGGAGACATACACGCGGGAAATCTGATTACAGAGATGAAACACTTGGCACCGGACGATCAATTCCAAGGATGGGGCGGCGATCGGATGGAAGACGCCGGATGTCAAATATTGAAACATTATAAAGAATTGGCTTTCATGGGATTTTGGGAAGTATTCACCAATCTGCCAACAATCCTCCGTAACTTTAAAACGTGCATCTCCCAAATAGAAAAATTCAAGCCCGATGCGGTGATCCTGGTTGATTATCCGGGTTTTAACCTACGAATTGCCAAATATGCGCACCAGCATAACATCAAGGTTTATTATTATATCTCTCCGCAAGTATGGGCGTGGAAAAATGGACGGGTGAAAAACATCAAAAAGTATGTGGATAAGATGCTGGTGATTTTACCTTTCGAAAAGGCTTTCTATCAGCAGTATGATTATAAGGTACATTATGTAGGAAATCCACTATTGGACGAAATCAAGACCTTTAGATCCGATAGCGAGACGGCTATCAATTTCCGAGCAATCCACGGGCTGGATGAGCGCCCGATCGTAGCGATCCTGCCCGGCAGTCGCAAACAAGAGATCAAGACCATGTTGCCTACGATGGTGAAGATGCGGGAGCATTTCCCCGATTATCAATTTGTGATCTCCGCTGTGAAATGGCAACCCCGTAAACTCTACACCGATATCACGAACAATATCCCATTGGTGGATGTCGGCATCTATCCGTTACTGATGAACGCCAACGCCGCGATCGTCACTTCCGGAACGGTCTCCTTGGAGACCTCGTTGATGAATGTGCCGCAAATCGTTTGTTACAAAGGAAATCCCATTTCCTATTTCATCGCTCGCCGGTTGGTAAAAGGTATCAGTTACATTTCGCTCTCCAACCTCATCTTGGATAAACAGATATTCAACGAGCTGATACAGTACGATTTCAATGAAAAACGCCTGACCGAAGAGCTAACCCGCATTCTCCACGACCCAAACGTAATCCACAACATGAAATCCGATTACCAACAATTAAGAAAAATCTTAGGGGATGGCGGAGCTTCGGAAAAAGCCGCGAGAGAATTTCTCTTATCTCTTTGATCAAGAATTGAGAACCCACATTTTTAAATATTAGCCTCTCCAAGCCTTCACTGTTTTCCCCGCAACAGCGTGATCGAGCCCACCAACTGAATGATGGTTTCGCCGGCCAAGGTGGGAACAAAAACATCACAAACGTAGTAGTAAGGCCCATCGGGTGATTTGCGCTTGGTAAACTGATTGATACCGTCCCAATTGATATCGGGATCGGTGGTTTTGAAGACAGCCAAACCCCAGCGGTCATAAATCACCATATCGATCTTTTGCACATTGGCGTACGGGAAAGGGATATAGATGTCATTGACATTGTCATCGTTCGGGGTAAAAACGTTCGGCAAGCGGTATTGCAGGCAACGGTCATATTCAAAGCAGGTGACTTCGGTAAGGGCTGAGTGATTGCCGTTACTATCGATTGCCGACAATGCGAAGCAACCGGTGATCACCCCCGCATTGTAAATCGTATGGTAACAAGGGTATGGATAACAAAGCGATCCATCATTGCTGAACGAATCCACGATAGCGAAATCGGTGTTGTAAGTCGGTTTATAATGAATATAGTAAGTCTTCACATCGGCGTAGGACTCCTCATCCGGGAATACCCATTCGATCTCCACCACTTCGCAATCGGTTGTGATTGTAACCGTTGGAACATCCGGCGGGGTGTTATCGTAAGGCACGGCGCAACGGATCTGCGAACGGTTGAGCAGCGGAAACAACGTGTCTGGGAGATAATATGCTCCTTCTGAAATAATATAATAGCAATACTCTTGTCCGTTCTCCAACTCCCGGTCGGTATAACTCCGCAGCGAGGTCATTGCAATCGAATCAAACTGTTCTGTTTCCGCATTATATCGATAGATAAAATAGTGTTCATTGTTCCATGGCACATTCTCGCTCCACGACAACGTCAATGCCCGGTCGCGAGAGGCGATGTCAATGAAAACCGATGAAGCTGCATCGGAGCATTCAATGAAAACCAGTGAGTCGTTTAACAACGTCCATAATTCTACTTTATAGTAATAGGTCAATTCTTGCGTATTCAATAGAAAATCCTGATATGAAGTATCTTGCAACGAAGTGGTTGAGCCGATCATTTCGTAGCTCGGATTTTCAGAAGTGGCTCGGAAGATATGGTACTCGAAATAAGGGCCTGGGAAGATTACCGTATCCAATTCCGGCGGATTGGTCCATCGCACCCAAACGGCACCTTCACCGGCCGATGTACTTTCCACATCCACATGTGTTATCAGCGGTGCATCATTCTTTATATAAGCGCAAACTTCTTCGGACACAATACTTTCCGAGCCATCGGCAAAGAAAGCCACAATACGGTAACAGTATTCGTTGCCATGATAGAGCGGCATCACAGTACCGTCATCCGTAAATGTTGTATTACCGTGTCCTTCGTTGGTGCCGATCAACTGGTAACCGCGTTCGGGAGCCAGACCTGTTTCGCAATATTCCGGCACAAAAGGGTTGGAATTTCTACGTTTATAGATATAATATCCCTTAATTTCACTACAAAAATGCTGATCCCATTCCAATTCGATAATATTGGCAATCGGCGTGGCGACCAACCCTTCAGGCGCGGGTGCGATTACTCGTATAGTTACTGTCTTATAAGAAGTCAGGTTCACTTGCGGCCCATTATCCTGCGCCTTAAAAAGTACGGAGTAAGGAGTGGTTCGGACATGTTTGCAATCGGTATCCCAAATAAAAAAGGAGAAGATGGGCGGTGTTCCGGACGCCCGGTGGAAAGTCGCGGGTTTATGGCTCAGATTCATCGGCAGTCCTGATGCTGAGAGCGACACCAACGAGGAATTTGCATCCGTAGCGATCACCTCAAAAGAAAGTGTGTCGCCGGCAATAACGCAAGTATCTGTTATCGTGATGATTTCCGGCGGAACATTGTCGCACGGCGCAATTGTGATCTGCATATCGCGCACCACACTCCCGATCATAATCCCACTGCGCCACTCCTTGATGAGAATGGCAATGTTGTATTCTCCAGCGGTGATTGGTGAATCCCATGTGAGTTCGCCGGTGATAGGATCAATTTCAAAAATGTTAGATGTCGTTGGCATGGAGTACCCCGGGACATCTTCTCCTTCGAAACCGCGACAGGTGATCAGACTGTAAGAAAGACTGTCTCCATCAGGATCGTAAGCGCCGGGATTATGATAGTAAGGAACTTGCGTGCAACCGTTATCAATAGGCGGGTTGAGCAAAACCGGTGATGAGTTGCCTCCGAGAAACGGATTGATGTTGATGACCGTTTCAATGAAAAATGGAATATTCACCGAATTAGGAATATTCACAATCCCCGCGTTCCGGTTCGGATCCTCGAAGGTAATTGAAAAGTTTCCCGCCGAAGGGAATGTATGTTCCGCCACATACTCGTTTAGCGAGATATTATTCGCCAAATTCGTCTTACCGATCCTATCAATGATTGCTGAAGAACCATCTCCCCAAAAAACCTCTATTGCCGGACGATCAGCAGAGCTAGGTGTGTATGTGTATGTTATAATTCTAAATTTGTAAGTCAATCCACTAATATGGCTATACGTGATTTCACCGGCCCGTTGATGTGTAGCCATCAGGTTTAACCCGGAAATTATGGTGAAAAGCAGGAGTAGCAGTATGTTTTTTTTCATGTAGTAACCTGTGCAAAGATGTGAAGCGCGCAAAGATACATAAAAAATAAGGGGCAACGATTGTTCATAAAAACTGTACTTTTGCCGATATAAAAAAAGGGCAATTCCTTCAAAATATCAGCCTAAAAAAAATGAAAAAAATCGCTCCCAGAATTTTGATGTCTGTTTCCAATGACCTCTACACCGACCCTCGCGTGGATAAAATGTGCAACACACTGACTGACATGGGGTTTGACGTATGCCTAATCGGTTGCAGACTCCGTCATCCAACAAAATTGGAGCCGCGACGTTACCAAACCAAACGGCTACGCCTTATCTTTCAAAAAGGACCGCTTTTCTTTGCCGAATTCAATATCAAGCTTTTCTTTTATTTGTTTTTTAAACGTTTTGACATATTAGTAGCTAACGATTTAGACACACTACTTCCCAATTTCCTAATCAGTCGTTTACGCCATAAGGAGATCGTTTATGATAGTCACGAGTACTATTGTTATATGGAAAATGTACTTGACCGGCCGCGGGTTCGGCAGGTGTGGCATTCGATCGAGAAGTTCTGTTTCCCGAAATTGAAACGGGTGATCACCGTTAGTCCGTCGATTGCGAAAGCGTATCGCAAAGAGTATGGCGTGGACGTGAAGGTGGTGCGTAATATTCCGCCCAAAGCAACACCTCCGCTCACTGAAACGAGACAATCACTCAACCTTCCTCAGGACAATATGATTGTACTGATGCAAGGCAATCATATTGCGCAAAACCGCGGTGCCGAAGACTTGGTGGAAGCCATGCCCCACGTGGATAAAAATGCCGTGCTGCTTTTTGTCGGCAACGGTCCCGTGCTCGACCAACTCAAAGAGCGGGCGGCAGTGCTTGACATTTCCGACCGCGTGATTTTCCGCGGCAGGGTTTCGCCCGAACGGCTCTTCAATTACACATCCTTGGCCGACATCGGCGCCTCCTTCGACCGCAACGTAAGCCCCAATCACGATTTCAGCTTACCCAACAAAATCTTCGAATACATTAAGGCCGGCACACCGGTCGTCATCTCCGATTTGGCTGAACGCCGAGCTATCGTGGAGGAGTTTCAAGTTGGTGAAATTGTCAGTGAGCTGACTCCCGAGAATGTGGCAGCCACCATCAACCGCATGATCTCTGACCCCGAACAACTCGCTACCTACAAAGCCAATTGTGCCATCGCCTCCCAAGCCCTCAATTGGGAAAATGAAGAAAAAGTGGTGAAGGAGATATACGGAGAATTACTCCTTTTATTTTCGCAACGTAAGTAAACCCCGTGTCGACTGTATAATTGAATGTATCTTTAACTTTTACCCTAAATGAAAAAGCGCAATATCCTGAAAAATGTCACATCCGGTTCCCTGTTATTCATGCTATTCATTTTGGCAGCGGCTACTTTCGTGGAGAAATACAAAGGAACGGCTTTTGCATCGGAATACATCTATGGGAGTTGGTGGTTTGTCGTTTTATGGTTAATTATTGCCATTAGCGTACTGATATATATTGTCAAAGGAAGGATACACAAACGCCCGATGGTATTCATGATCCATCTTTCATTTTTGGTTATACTGTTGGGAGCATTCCTGACTTTCGCCACCAGCAAACAGGGAACCATACACCTGCGGGAGGGAAAGCCGATGAACACGTTCATCAACAAGAAAGACAACTCGCAACAACGATTGCCATTTGACATAAGCCTTTCGGAGTTTCAAGTCGTTTTTTATCAAGGCACACAAGCACCTGCCGATTATGTAAGTCATATTGTGGTTTGGAATGGGGAGGAAGAAACCATCGGCCAAATCTCAATGAATAAGATCTTTTCTAAAAACGGCTATCGATTCTACCAATCGGGATATGACAATGATCTGAAAGGATCAATTTTAATGGTAAAAACAGACCGGTTCGGATTGCCGGTCACCTACTGTGGATATGCCCTGTTGCTGATTAGCCTTATCGGATTCTTTTTTGTTAAAAACACCGGTTTCAGGAAATTATTGAGCCATCCTGCTTTGAAGAAAGGGATGATGGTTTTAGTTTTATTGATAGCAGGGAAACTTGCCATGGCCGAAGTCCAGACATTACCCAAGGAGGCCGCACGAAAATTCGGAGAAGTACAGATGCTTTACCACGACCGGATCACGCCGATTCAAACATTTGCCAAAGAATTTACACTGAAACTATATGGTAAACCAAAATACGATGGTTACACTTCCGAACAAATTTTGGCTGGTTGGTTGCTCTTCCCTGAGGATTGGTCTAATGAGCCGATGATTAAGATCAAAGACAAAAAATTGGGAAAAGCATTGGGAATTGACGGGAAGTATGCCTCTTTCACCGATTTTTTCACTAACGATTCTCAGTACAAACTAACCGGGCTAATCATTGAAGCCCAACGTAACGGGGATAACAAGACATTAAAAGAACTCTTCGCCGCCGATGAAAAAATACAATTGATTTTCATGGTACGCATGGGAATTCCGATGATGATTTTCCCCGAAAATGAAGATAGTGGGATCATTTGGTATTCTCCTGCCGATCAGCTTCCCGATGATATTCCTGAAAATGAAAAACTCCTGATCATGGGATATTTTGGTCTGCTGCGGGAATACTCCACGGCAAATAATATGGATGACTTGGAAACAATGCTCGACAAGTTGAAACTCTTTCAAAGTAAAAAAACAGACAATCTTTTACCTTCGCAACAAAAAATTAAAGCCGAGCGATTTTATAATCAATTAAATATCGTAAAACCTATTGCTTTCCTCAATATTTTACTGGGAATATTCGCACTGATTTATTTCTTTCGCCAAAACAGCGAAACAAAACTCACTCCTTCAACCACATCCAAAATCATAACCATCATTCTGAACGGTTTACTACTTTGTGCTTGGTTGGGGATCACCATATTGATCTGTTTGCGTGGTTACGTGAGCGGACATGTTCCGTTGGGAGGAGGTTTTGAAACCATGCAATTTTTAGCGGCGTGTATCATGCTGTTAGCCTTCCTTTCCCAACGCAAATTCTTCCTCTTTCTCCCTTTCGGTTTCATCTTCTCCGGATTAGCATTGTTAGTATCAGGAATGGGAGCATCCAATCCTCAAATCACGCAATTACAACCGGTTTTAGCTTCACCGTTGCTTAGCGTGCATGTCTCGTTAATGATGATGGCTTACACCCTATTCGGCTTCATCACACTCAACTCTCTTTTTTCACTTTTCAGTATTCTTTTTGCCAAGAAAGAAAATCTTTCAGTCAAAACTAACGATCGGGTATTGCAGCTATCTGTCATCAGTCGAATATTGCTCTATCCCGGTGTTTTCCTGATGGCGGCGGGTATCTTTGTCGGTGCGGTTTGGGCAGAGGTGAGTTGGGGCACCTACTGGTCTTGGGATCCTAAAGAGACCTGGGCATTAATCACCCTGATCGTTTATGCTTTGGCTTTGCATAATGGGATTTTTTCCAAGATGAAAGACCCGCTTTTTTTCCAAATTTATATCCTTTCAGCCTTCCTTTCTGTGTTAATGACTTATTTTGGAGTCAACTACATCCTCGGCGGCATGCATAGTTACGGCGCAACCTTTGACCAGGGAAGTGTCTTGTGGATAGTGATTCCCATTTTAGCTTTCTTTATTTTGGCACCGACAACGGCGGCAATGAGGTGGAGTAATAGAATAAAATAGATTGCGGCCATTGGAAATTGATTTTATCCGATTTTGATTTACCTTGCAGAATTGCAGGTTTGAAAAATACAATAAACACACTACAAATTACTATAACCAACTAACAACAACTATCATGGAAAAATACAAAGACAAATATCGTATCCCATCTGCACGTGCCTCTTGGTGGGATTACGGGCAAAATGGCGCCTATTTTGTCACCATTTGCACACATAACAGAAAACATTTTTTTGGAAAAATTGAAAATGGAAAAATGATTTTATCGAAAATAGGTGAAATCGCCCATCAATATTGGTCGGAAATTCCGGCGCATTTCCCATTTGCATATTTGGGTGAATTTGTGGTTATGCCCAACCACGTTCATGGGATTG
>JAJDJJ010000053.1 GCA_030267125.1 Bacteroidales bacterium OttesenSCG-928-B11 | reverse complement strand
GACAGCTTGTGTGTACGAAATCTTATGTTTTTCAAAAAAATCCACAAATTGAGTGCTGCTGGAATCCGCACCTCCCGGAAGTAAAAAGATGTTCTCCTTGTTTTTGAGAAAAAGATCGTAAATGCCTTTAGGACTGTTATTTTTACCGAATAAGATTTTCCTTTTCCTATAAGGTATGTATTTTTGTAGATAATGAGCAACCGCATCGGTGGTGCAAAAATATTTCATCGATTCCGGAATATCCAATCGCATATCTTTAACAAGGGCGAAAAAATGGTCTACCGTGTTTTTGCTGGCAAAGACAATGCCGGTGTGGTTGAGAATGTTAATTTTCGATTTCCGAAATTCCATCCCAGAGATTCCCTCTATTCTGAAGAATTTATAGAAGTCAATATTGACACTATACTTTTTAGTAAGATCGTAGTAGGGAGATTTTTCAAATTCAGCAGGTTGAGGCTGTGAAATCAAAATATTTTTTACTTTCATGTTTATTTTCCTTGGGTTGTTTTCTTTTTCTAAAGTGCCTGATTATCAAGTATTAAAAGTATTTTGACCAAGATCAAATACGGTAGAATTTCAAAGGTGCAAAAGTACACAAAAAAATGGAATGGGCGGATCTTTTTTCTATTCAGAAGAAATAATCGATACGCCATGATCAAGAAATTGGCTGAAAAAACCGGGATATAGAGTAAGAGGACGGGCAAGAAAGAGGTGTAAGTGAAAGTGACAACGAGCGGAAATAGAATCAGTGAATTAGACGATTGGGTAAAAAGTTTATATGAAAAGAAAGTGGTGCGATCACTTTTAATATCGTAGAGATATGTGAATGAAAATGTCATGAAGCATTTGAATACGAAGTCCAATACCAGTATCCCCATTATGATTAAAAATGTGAAAAATGGCGGTTTAACGGCAAAAATAGACGGAAAGTAAATCTCAATTATGAAATAGAAAAACACAGATTGTGTCAATAAGATGAAGGCCAAATCAAATAGGTAGATTCTCTCTTCGAAGATTTTTCCTTCGTGGGAGAGTTGGGTGAAATAGCGGGAAGAGTACAAAGATCGAAGCAGTAGTGTGTATTTGCGTCGGTGCAGAGTGAACAGGAGTGTCAGGATAACGAGAGCGGCGAGGAGGATGAGTGTGATCCAATCGGTTGTATCGGTTGCAAAAAAAGAAAAAATGGAAGCGTTCAATAGCGAATTTGCAGCATTAAATACTTCCATTTTTTCTTTTTAATCCAGCGAGAGTGATCTCGGATTATTTCACATATAGTTTTTTAGTCATCAGGATGGCTCCGTTTGCTTCTAAAGAATAGAGGTACAAGCCGGCGGGTAGGTTGCTCACGTCAACGGAAACGTTATTGGCTTTTCCTGTGACGGGTTTCATGCAAACCACTTGGCCCATTATGTTTTTGATGACTAATTTCATGCTGGTATTCGGGTTGTTTTTCAGGTTGTATTTGATTGTGACTTGTGCTTCAGCCGGATTAGGATAAGCATTGAACGAAACAACCTCTGCTTTTGCATTGTAAATGCCGACATCGTAAGTGTATAAGGCGGTGAAACAAAGTTCATCAGATACGTCTCTGCTGTTAATCACCTTGTATTTAACCACGGAAGTTCCTTGGTGGCCGTAAGGGATGTATACGGTGTAGAAGTAATGGGGGGATTCGTTGTTGTGGGATAAAAGTTGGTTGCCGGCAGCGGGTAGAATGTCCGATTCGTTCATGTTGTCGGGAAGGCAGCGACCAAAGCAGAAACTTTCAGACACTTCTTCTGAAGCTAATGAGATTCTCTCCTTTTTTATTTGTACCCAGATGGTGTCCTCAGCAGTGTTTTTGATGTCAAAATGGAAGTTGTTGTCGTTGTTTGGCTCATTAACAACTAAGAGTAGTGTGTCCCCGCTATTTACAGCAACCCCATTATAGAAGACATTCAAGGTTTGCCCGAATGCAAGGGTGAAAGGGAGCAAAAATAAGAGTGTAAATATCTTTTTCATTGTGTACAGTTTTTTCAATATTAGTGCATTTAATTTTAAAAAACATTAAGCGGGACAAAAATACAATAAAAAAGTTTAACACGATGCATACGGTGTCACTATTTATTGGTATTTTTTCTCATTATTAAATACACGGGAGGTCTATTATTGTTCATTCTACTATCCAACACTTCCTTCTAGTGTGATACTCAGTAGTTTTTGGGCTTCCACAGCAAATTCCATGGGCAGTTTGTTCAGCACCTCTTTTGCGTATCCATTTACGATCAACCCGATAGCGTTTTCTTTATCAATACCGCGTTGTTGGGCGTAAAAGAGCTGGTCTTCGGAAATTTTGGAGGTGGTGGCTTCGTGTTCTAAGATAGAGCTTTTATTATGGCAGTCGATGTACGGCCATGTGTGAGCGCCGCATTGGCTGCCCATCAGCAGCGAGTCGCATTGGGAGAAATTACGGGCATTTTCCGCTTTTCGTGAAATTTTCACTAATCCTCGATAGCTGTTTTGACTGTGGCCGGCCGAGATCCCTTTGGAGACGATCAGGCTGCGGGTGTTTTTGCCGAGATGGATCATCTTTGTGCCCGTATCCGCTTGCTGGTAGTTGTTGGTGACAGCTACGGAGTAAAATTCGCCTACGGAATTATCTCCCAGCAACACGCATCCCGGGTATTTCCAAGTGATTGCCGAGCCGGTCTCCACTTGTGTCCATGATATTTTGGAGTTGTCGCCTTGGCATAATCCTCTTTTAGTTACTAAGTTGTAGATTCCTCCGTTGCCTTCTTTATCACCTGGATACCAGTTTTGTACGGTAGAGTATTTTACCTCGGCATCTTTCATCGCAACGATTTCGACTACGGCGGCATGAAGTTGGTTCTCGTCACGTTGCGGCGCGGTACATCCTTCCATATAGCTTACGTAAGACCCCTCGTCGGCGATGATCAATGTGCGTTCAAATTGTCCCGTGTTAGCGGCGTTGATTCGGAAATAGGTGGATAATTCTATCGGGCAGCGAACGCCTTTCGGAATGTAACAGAATGATCCTTCGCTGAATACGGCGCAGTTTAATGCGGCGTAAAAATTGTCGTCGACAGGCACAACCGAAGCGATATATTTCTGTACCAAGTCAGGATGCTTTTTTACCGCTTCGCCAAAAGAGCAAAAAATGATGCCCAGTTTTTCCAGCGTTTCCGTGAAGGTCGTTTTCACCGATACCGAGTCGATAACCGCATCGACCGCCACCCCGGAGAGTTGCTTTTGCTCATCTAAAGAGATGCCTAATTTGTTAAAGGTGTCTAATAGCTCGGGGTCGACCTCATCTAAGCTATTCAGTTTTTTCTTGGATTTTGGAATAGCCAAGTATATGATATCTTGATAGTCGGGGCGTTTGAAATCAAGATGCGCCCAATCGGGTTCCTCCATCGCTGTCCATTTGCGATAGGCGTTGAGCCTGAATTCGAGTAGCCATTCGGGTTCCTCTTTCCGGCTGGAAATTCTTCGGATAATATCTTCATTTATCCCCTTCGGAAATTCTTCGACATCGATATCGGAGACAAATCCGTATTCATATTCTTTGTTGGTGATGTCGTCTAAAATATTGTCACTCATGATTTTTTTTGTCTAGCAAGTTTCGTTACTCTCATCAGCATTTAGCGTTAAAAAGCGTTCAGCTTCAATACCCGCCATACAGCCGGAAGCGGCTGCGGTTAACGCTTGCCTATAGTTTGGATCTTGTACGTCGCCGGCAGCAAAAACACCCGGTATGTTGGTGAACGGTGTGCCGGGTTTTGTTTTAATATAACCGTTTCGGTCAAGTGTGATATAATCCTTGAAAATCTCGGTGGCGGGAATTGCGCCGATGGAGACGAATATGCCATCCACGGCAATGGTGTATTCGGAATGGTCCACGGTGTTAGCTAACCGCATGCCGGTTACGTTCCGGATAAAACCTTGTTGTTCTCCAAGTATTTCTTTCGGGATACTGTTCCAAAGTATTTCGATGTTGGGCGCCTCCAACACTCTTTCTTGTAAAGCCTTGCAAGCGCGTAGCTGGTCGCGTCGGTGGATGAGGTAAACTTTCTTGCTCCGTTGTGCCAAGTAAAGTGCTTCTTCCACAGCGGTATCGCCACCGCCCACAACAGCCACGTCTTTGTTCACAAAGAATGCGCCGTCGCAAGTGGCGCATGCTGAAACACCGAATCCTTTGAATTTCTTTTCGCTTTCAATCTCCAGCCAACGGGCAGTAGCTCCAGTCGCAATGATCACGGTGTCAGCGAGGAAAGTGGTTTTTTCGTTGACAATACACTGGAAAGGGCGTTTAGAAAAGTCAACACTCGTAACTAAACCGCCAATCATCTTTGTGCCGTTGTTAATAGATTGCTGGCGAATATCTTCCATGATCTGCGGGCCGGTACTGCCATCCGGGTATCCCGGAAAGTTTTCCACATCCGAGGTGATTGTCAATTGTCCGCCGGGTTGCAACCCTTCGATTAGTACGGGTTCCAAGCCCGCTCGAGAAGCGTAAATCCCTGCCGTGTAACCGGCCGGTCCCGCTCCAATGATTAAGCATTTTACTGATTCTGTCATATTTTTTAGTTTATTTAATTTCAAATCTTAGCGATTAACACTAATTATTTCTTGTGTTCTTTGCGCCCATTGTGGTTTTATCTCGTAAGACAGGGCCCTTTTTTCTACCTCAAAAGCGCCAAATAGGACTGTATCGTTTTTTCTAATCCTAGATACAGCGCGTCGGAAATAAGTGCGTGCCCAATAGAAACCTCAAAAAGCTCCGGAATGTTTTGCGAAAAATAACGAAGATTTTCCAGCGAAAGATCGTGGCCTGCATTCACGCCGAGTCCCTGCGTTTCGGCAACTCTTGCAGCAATCATGTAAGGCATAATTGCTTGCTGTTTATTCTGGGGATATAATTTCGCATAGTTTTCGGTGTACAATTCAATGCGGTCGGTGCCCGTCATCCTTGCCCCTTCGATTATCTTAACTTCCGGATTGACAAAGAGTGAGGTTCGGATGCCCTCTTTTTTCAACATTTTGATGATTCCGGCAAGGTAATCCAGGTGCGTTACGGTATCCCAGCCGTTGTTTGAGGTAAGCGCGTCGGGAGCATCCGGCACCAAGGTCACCTGATCCGGCTTTACTTGCATTACCAGATCCAAAAAAGAGTCGGAAGGATAACCTTCGATATTAAATTCGGTTGTTACAACATCCTTTAAATCAATAACATCTTGATACCTGATGTGTCTTCCATCTGGTCGCGGGTGTACTGTGATTCCTTCGGCGCCGAATCTCTCGCAATCTTTAACCACTTGGATTAAGTTGGGGATATTTCCACCGCGCGCATTCCGTAATGTGGCAATTTTATTGACGTTCACACTCAATCTTGTTCTCATAAGTATTTGATAATAAGTGTTTTTTGTTTTATTTTTTTACGTCGCCAAATATAGTCTTTTTCCCCAATTATATTTTTTCTTAAGTTTGCCGCCATCTAAAAAAAAAGGAGATGAAGAGAATTGCTGTTTTTGGAGTGGGGCATTTGGGGACGATTCACTGCAAGTGTATCCAACAGATCGAAGGATTAGAACTGGTTGGTATTTATGATCCGGATCAGGAAAAAAGCCGGAAGATTGCCGAAGAATTTGGTGTCACTGCTTATGAAAATCCCGAGATGCTGATAGCTGCTGTTGATCTTGTCGACATTGTTACCACGACTTCGATGCACTTTGCAATGGGGAAGATGGCGATTGAACGGGGAAAGCATACTTTCATCGAAAAACCCGTTTGTTCCACACTGCAGGAAGCGGAAGAGTTGATGCGGTTGGCGAAGTCTAAAAATGTGTTGATCCAAGTTGGACATGTAGAGCGTTTCAATCCCGCTTTCATTGCTTCGCAACCTTATATTCAGCGTCCGATGTTTATCGAATCCCACCGTTTGGCGCTTTTTAACCCGCGTGGCAACGATGTCTCCGTGGTGCTGGATTTGATGATCCACGATTTGGATATTATCCTGAAAATTATGAACAGCGATGTGGTTTCGATCAATGCAAGCGGCGTGCCCGTGGTGACCGACACGTATGATATCGCTAATATCCGCCTTGGATTCGCAAACGGCGCAGTGGCTAACATGACCGCAAGTCGCATATCTCTTAAAAACATGAGGAAAATCAGGCTTTTCCAACAAGGGCATTATATCAGTATCGATTTGCTGGAAAAAAAGAGCGATATCATCTATCTTGAAGATTATGATGACCGGCAGGAAGACCCCTTCGCTTTGGTTATGGATCTCGGCGAGGAAAAAGGAAAGAAACAGATCAAAGTGCTCAAACCTGAAATCCAACCTGTCAACGCCATTCAAACCGAGTTGGAATACTTCCTGAATGCCGTCACTAAAAACGAATTACCGGTAGTGACTATCGAGGATGGCTATAAGGCGCTGCGGCTGGCTTACGACATTGTTGCCAAAATGAATTTGCCCGTAAAATAATAACCCGTTAACTTCGTTCTACGTTGCATGAAAATCAGATACTCTATACCCGTTATATTTCTTTGCATAGCATTGTTTCTCGCATCTTGCGACAAAAAGGATATCACCCCTTCGTTTATAGAAATCACAGAAGCCCAATTGGCGGATCTTATCGATGTAAGCAATTATAACCAGCTTCACGAGACAAATTATGATGTGGATGAATTGGCGGCGATCCGCTCTTCCCTTTTTCGCGATGTGTGGGTATACGTGGGAAACGACAGCAGGGGTGTCTATAAACTGCCATGCAAGATTCCCATATTAGCTAGCGATTCATGCACTGTCACCATCGCTCCGGCTATACGGCTAAATGGATTGTCTACTGTGCTGCCCGCTTATCCGTATGTTAACAATTTTTCAAAAAGATATTTTTTGGAAAAAGATAAAAACACAGTCATACCCGTTGACGATATCGTATTTACTTATATCAATAGAGTTACATTCGCGGTGTTGGAGACTTTTGAGGCCGGGACGATATTCTCAAGATTAGATGCCGATACAGGCGCCACTTTCCAAACGGTTGAGCTTGGCGAAGAAAAAGTAGGCTACATCGCGCTGGATGCGGAAAACACTTTCTTCGATTTGGTGTCTGACGGTTTACGATTGCCGGGGTATGGGAGCTCTGTTATTCTAGAGATCGATTATAAATGCGATGCGGATTTTGCTGTCAGTTTACTGCTTAATAATTCAAGTGGTTATCAAACACACGACGCGTTAATAAATGTGAAGAAAACAGACGAATGGAAAAAAGTATACGTCAACCTGACACAATCCATTAGCCGGAATTATGTGGGTAGCGATGGCTATGCCACTAATGTGAAAATCTACCTCTCCGCCGGTGTGAATTACGATGACAATGGCCAAGCAATTCCGACCAATTTCTATATGGATAACATCAAAGTGCTTTACATAGAATAACTGCGAAATGAACAAAAGGCTACTCACTACGCTATACATCACGATGGATGTGCTTGCCGCCGTCGCCGCTTGGGTGCTTTTTTTCATCTATCGTAAATATAATGTAGACCATGATCTGTTTGGTCATTTCAACGAGAGTGTTTTAGCCGATCCTAAATTCTTGATCGGGCTAATCGTATATCCCATCTATTGGCTCTTCCTCCATACTTTTGTGGGATCATACAACAAAGTCTACCGGAAATCGAGATTGAAAGAGTTGATGGTCACTTTTATGATTACGTTGATCGGTACATTGCTTTTCTTTTTCGCCTTCATCCTCGATGATATCGTAAATACTTACAATGACTACATAATATATTATGCTTTGTTATTCGGACTGCAATTTTTCCTTACCTATATACCCCGCTTGATTTTGACAACCAACGTTGTGACTAAAATCCACAGAGGAGATATCGGGTTTAATACGCTTATCATCGGCAGTGACAAAATAGCATTAAATCTCTACCATTCCCTCACAAAACAGGATAAAACCGCAGGGAATTTTATTATTGGCTATGTGATGATTCCGGAAGAGGACGATAATTCCATTTCCGATGAATTGCCCTGCCTGGGTATGCTGGATGATTTAGAAAATATTGTAAACGAGCATAGTATAGAAGAGCTGATCATCGCTATTCAAAATGGGAAAAGACGGCACATCGAATCAATTATGACAACGGTACACGGGAAAGACATTGTACTGAAGCTGATTCCGCAGCATGAGGATTTCCTTTTGGAGAATATCCGAATAACTTCGATTATCCACGAACCGCTGATCACCATCCGTCCAGGGTATCTGCCTGATTGGCAACGGCACATGAAACGAATTATTGACGTTTTTGCTTCAATTATCGCTATTATCCTTTTATCACCAATCTATCTTTTCTTGGCCATTGGTGTTAAATCATCATCAAAGGGTCCGGTTTTTTATAAACAAGAACGCGTCGGATTGCGGGGCAAGCCATTTAATATCATCAAATTCCGCTCGATGTACATTGATGCCGAAAAGGGCACGCCGCAGCTTTCGAGCAAAGATGATCCCCGAATTACAAAGTTCGGGAAGTTTATGCGCAAGTCGAGATTAGATGAAACACCGCAGTTTTTCAACGTGTTGCTCGGCGAGATGTCGTTGGTGGGGCCGCGTCCCGAAAGGCAATTCTACATCGACCAAATTGTTGCTAAAGCACCCTACTATAAATTGTTGCAAGGCGTGAAACCGGGTATAACTTCATGGGGACAAGTTAAATATGGATATGCGGAAAACCTCGACCAGATGATAGAACGGCTGCGATGGGATATCCTGTACATCGAAAATATGTCGCTCCAAATGGATCTTAAAATTTTGATATACACCGCTTTGATCGTACTCAAACGAACAGGGAAATAGTCTTAGTTATATTTGATCAACTCCTCCGCAATCCTATCCAACATTTTAATATGTGTGTTGATATAATTCATTGCCACATCTTTCAATAATTTGATGTTGTGGTCGGAGGCGTCATCCATATCTTCATTGCCCATGATCAGGTCGGGATCGATCCGGTGATAGCATGTTTCCAACCCCCGCGATGAGTATAGATTTTCTAATTGTGAATCAACGACTTCGGAAGAACCTGACGTAAAAATGTTTAGTAGTGGAATTGCCCAGCTGGTTATCCCCCAATTTTTAGCCTTTTCGTAATCGTATCCTCGCATCGCCCTGCCTGTTCCCAAAGATAATATGTAGATGTCCTCAATGCGAGGATTTTTAATCTTTTCGAATTCGGTCTTTTGTGCTTCCACTAAAGCGCAAATAGCGGGATTGTTGGCGAACATTCCCCCGTCGATGAGGTAACTGTTTTTCCCGCCGATAGAGGTAATCTTGGCAATCTCGAAAAAGGTGGGAGCGGCTGAAGTGGCGCGTGCCACATCCTTGATATAGTAGTCTTTATGTGGATATTTTTGCGCCTCTGGAAGGGTGAAAAAAACCGATTTCCGCTCGGTGATATCATACGCTGTGATCAAACAATGTTTGCGCATCTCCGACAATTTCACGTTTCCGAGTTTCTGTGCCAATAGATTCTGTAATCCTTCGGCAGAGTAGATTTCGTCAAATAAAGCCCGCGCTCTTGAAAGCGGCCCCATCGGAACTTTGGGCTTAAAAATATCCCGCCCATATTGTTCGTAAAGCGCGGAAGCTTCGGAAGCAAAATAACGCGTGTTTTTTTTGACCTCATCAGGAAATGGTGGAAGAAGATAGAAACAAGTCAGCAGTCCACCGGTGCTGGTTCCTGCAATCATGTCAAAGTAATCGGATAAAACCGCATTCGGATTGCCGGAGAGAACTTGCAACCTCTTTTCCAAATACTCCAAAATAATAGCCGGAATCACTCCTTTGATTCCGCCGCCATCTATTGATAAAATTCTGATTTTGGCCATGAAGATGATGGTTATTTTACGATTTTTCCAGCTCTTACTTGGATTACTTCTTTTGTTTTCTCATTACTTAAAATAGCGATGACCGTGCAGCTTTCCGCTTTCCAGTCTTCACCAAGCGGCATTGTGTAAGTGCGGGCGTATGCGGAGTCTTTCTCTAAAAAACCGTCCTCCGTAAGCCGTGTTCCATACGTCCCGTTCAGGGAACCGCGTAGCACATGCTTATGAACATAGTCTTCGATCCGATCACTTCCATGAAGCTGTGGTTGTATAATGTCATCTTCAATCACGTAAATCGCAATTTGCAATTCGTCTTCATAATCCGACAGCATGGTGGTTTTCATGTTGACTTCTAAATTCCGATTGTTGCTGTTGTATTCGTTGATTAGCTGTATTGCCGCGTACGACTGCGAGATGTCCGTATCGTAGATTGCATTGATCCAACCTGCCACCGGTACATTCGATACTGTGCGGTTGAAATTCGCGCAAGGAATGGCGTAGATGTTGAAGTCTGTGAAAAGCTGGTCGCCGACGGCGGTTCTAAAATCATACGGATAATTATCGGTAGGCCTGGCCAAGCTGCTGCCATGCACGCCCACCATCACGAGGGTGTCGCCGAAAAGATCGTGTAATTCCACCAACATGGCGTGACCTTCCGGGCAGTTTGCGCAGCGATGCCCCGTGTACTCTTCTACTAAAATTCTGCGGTAGAGATCTTCCGGTTGCAGGTCGGGAAATTCGATTGTCGACTCTTTTCCCCCGGTAGAGGTGTAATATGGTCCTTCAACCTTGTCGCACCCAATAAAAAGAACC
The DNA here is from genome assembly GCA_030267125.1 of Bacteroidales bacterium OttesenSCG-928-B11. GTDB lineage: Bacteria > Bacteroidota > Bacteroidia > Bacteroidales > WCHB1-69 > JAGVVH01. Next base: position 7,815 of record JAJDJJ010000053.1, on the reverse strand, counting down.
AGTAAAAATGCTATTAAAGTTATTTTATTATTCATGTTATTGATCATTATTTATTCGTTAAAACGATGTGGTTACCGATAATCCAAAACCGTAAGAGGCAGGGACTTCACGGCAGACACCACCAATACACAAGATGCCTTCGCGGGTTTTCCCGAAATGGGCGGCAATACGCGTAGTGCCGATAACGTAAGCTGCGGAAACGTTATAATAATGCAACCGCTGGTTTTCATCGGCATTGCCATAATTCCATTGATCACCAACGGAAAAAATCCAGTGCGGATTGAATGAGTATTCCAGCAGGGCATACACCCAGTCGCCGTAGTCGTCTTTAGAGCCAAGATGTTGCGCTTCCAAACGCAAAGCATTTTTGCTGTTGATCTTATACGTAACATCCAATGCCACGTTATGTCCGTGGAACATCTCCTCGTGACCCTGTAATATTTCCAAATTGTATGTTATGTAATTGTATGCCAAGATCATTTTCCAATTCTTGCTTAATCTTCTACTGATCTCAATGCCTATGTCTTGATATAACAGATCCGAGCCGAATTTAAAAAATGGAGAGCCGTATCCTTCTGTACCGGTAGTTGTTCCGTTTTCGAGTGCCAATGGTACGGTGTCTTGTGCGATGGAGTGGAAACGCGCGTAATTCAAGGTAATGTCGGTGCCGTACTTTCCACCGATCTTACTTTTTTTTGGGATTTGGTAGTTAAACTGCAATTGTGCTCCTATTTGTCCGTTGGGTTGGCTGGCATAAGCGTAATTTCCCAGTAATTGATAAGAGTATTGGCGGTTGATAGCCGGAATATAGTTGAGCTGGAGCAGTGAGTTTTCACTTTCCATCCGCTGGGAACGGTAATCCATATTGTCGGAACGGATGAACGACGCCGAAATTCCCATGCCTTTGCGAGAATAGATCGCCGACAAGAAAAAGGCTTCACCTTCTTTGTAGATGTAATCATTAGAGAGGTTCGGATCATTTATTTTACGGGCATATTCACCTTCGAGAATAAAACTCTTGTAGCCGAATTGCATACGTGTAGCCCAGGCCGCAACGTTTTGAGGGATTTTATCCGCAGGGATGATCGCCGATTCTTTCAACTCTTCGTCATCCGAGTGAATGGTGAAGTAGTGGTCCGTCGTGGATTTTTCGTATTTACTCACGAAACTGCCGCCAATATTAAGAATAAACATCTTTTCGCTGATTTTTGGAAAAATTTCTCCGAGGTTAAATTCAGCATCCAGCCCGCGCACATAATCGTTTCGATCCTTGTAATCAAAATCGAAATTTTTTCGTTCCACGCCCCAAACACCCTTGATGTAAATCCCTTTGTATGGAGTCACTTTTATACGGGCGCCGAGTAGACTGTTGTCCACACCCAACTGTCGGTCTTCGTATGCTCTGAAAACCAGTCCGTTGCCAAATTGTTCGTAAAAACTCCCGGCGGTAACTTGGATGAAATCGGTTTTATAATCGGCATAGTAATGCGTGAAACCTTGCCCTTTGTATCCGATCTTCTCCATGTCGATCAGCGGATATTGGTAATACTCATAACGTATGCCGGCGCTGAAATTCCCAAGGGTATAATTCACGTTCAGGTGCGCATTGGCGCGTACCTTCGAATCGACTTTCTCGGCGCCGATCGTGGAATCGGGGATATAGTACATGCCGTTAAATCCAAAATCACCGTTCACTTTACCGTTTGATAATCCGCCTTGTGCTTGGGCATTGAAAGCGGAAAATACTGACAAAGAAAAAAACATACAGATGATTGTATGTTTTTTTAAAATAAGTGTGAGTTCTCTCATTTTCCTTTTGCTTCTTCAACTAATTTTTTAACAATTTCAAAAACCTCTTCCTCTGAACCCGGGGCGTAAGAGGTGTGTTGCCAAACAATCTCCCCGTTACCGTCAAGGATGCAAAGGAAAGGGATGTCGGCGACGGCCATGGCGCGTTTGAAGTCCCAGTTCTGGTCGAGCAGCACTTCGTATTCCCACGCTCTTCCGTTGACGAACGGAGCCACGCGCGCCGCTGTCTTCGCATCGTCCACCGAGATGGCATATAGTTTCACTCCCGTCTCTTCTACCCAGTCTTCATACACATCGGCAATCGCCATCAACTCGGCAATGCAGGGTTTGCACCATGTAGCCCAAAGGCTGATGATAACCGGTTTCCCGTCATTCTGGATGTCGGCGGTATTAAACACTTTCCCGTCAAGGGTTTTGATTTCAACTCGAGGCAAGGTTTTGCCTTTTTTAGTTTCACCCTCTGTTTGAGCGAAAAGCGCAACCGAGAGGAATAAAACCGCTGCTAAGATCACTATTCTTTTCATAGTAATTGGATTGTTTTAGATTAACGGGAGCAAAAATACAATTTTTACTTATACATCCATTTAATCGTGTCTGTAACTTCACGGCTTCCGCATAAAAAATCAACCGACAACGCATGCTGTGGAAAAAACAGAACGCTCCCAAATACGATTTGACCTTAAAGATGAAATTTTTAATGTGTTTGCCCTGTACATAGATACGATCCATCGAATCTTCTTTCCAGACACTGGACTTTAATTTTTTTGATTCTGGGGCGCATCCCTTCGCCCTTCCCGCAAGTCAAGTTCTTTACCCAGTAACATTTTTCCTCCGAAGATGCGCAATTTCGAGTATTTGTCTTGCTGAAATTTTTTGCAATGGTTGCATTAATGATATTGTACCCCTTTCGTTATCCCTCTTTTAACACATTCCGAACGGCAGTATAAACATTTTATAAACAGTGGTTGCAAGATATTGCAATCGGAAATGTTTTGGATAATAAGAAGAAATCCACATCGTTATTATGCAGGATTTTACAAAACGCAATCCATATTAAACAGAAAAACGGCTATGCACTCCCAATTTGCCATTCGCTGGTAGGACCAATTTTCAAACAATGCAGATAACACAACAAATGAAACACGGCGTCAAATATTTATTCTTCGCTTTTACAATACTAAATTGTAGTGGGCAAACTATTGACAACCAAACAATATCGGTGGAGGAATCAACAGTGGCGGAAGCGGAAAGAGTTATTGATGACAACGCCGTTATCATTGATGAAAAAGGAATGACTTTGCAAACAAGATTCAATCCGCCAGCTGGTTTCCAGCGTAGACCTGTTGAGGAAAGTTCATTTGCATATTATTTGCGTAATCTGCCGCTAAAACCAGCGGGTACAAAGGTGAGGTATTTTAATGGCGACATAAAGTATGAAGATGTCTATGATGCTGTGATTGATATGGATATTTCAAATAAGGATTTGCAACAGTGTGCAGATGCGATTATGCGGTTGCGAGGGGAGTATTTGTACGCTATTAAAGCATATAGCCAGATTTCGTTTACACTGACAAATGGTTTTAAAATGGATTATACCGAATGGATGAACGGCAACAGAGTGATTGTAAATGGTAACAAAACCGTTTGGCGCAAGACGAATGCCCCTTCAAATACGTACAAAGATTTCAGAGATTATATGGAGTTTGTTTTCATGTATTCGGGATCCCTCTCATTGTCAAAATCCCTGCATTCAAAAGACATCAAGGATATTGCTATCGGAGATGTTTTCATACTAGGCGGTTTGCCCGGGCATGCTGTAATTGTTGTAGATGTTGCCGAAAATGAGGACGGGAGAAAAGTTTTCTTGTTGGCACAAAGTTATATGCCTGCACAGGAGACACAGATTCTTAAAAATGAGAATGATGGTGAAATCACTCCTTGGTATAGCGCGGAAATAACAGGATCTTTATACACACCTCAATGGACATTTGATGTTGGACAATTAAAAACATGGTAAAACCTCACTACAGAGTGAGTTTTAATGAAAAAGGATTAATTATAAAAAAGGGCTGAAACATAAACTTTCAACCCCTTTCTCCTAATTATTGAACCAATAGGAAATGATCAATTTTCAGCCGTGTCGATTCCTTTCCAAGCGAACGCTGCCAAGACAGCACCCAAGAATGGAGCGACGATGAAGAGCCACAGTTGCGATAATGCTTGTCCCCCTTCGAAAAGAGCGGGAGCGATACTGCGCGCAGGATTCACGGAAGTTCCGGTGATCGGAATACAAACGATGTGGATTAACACCAATGTTAGACCGATGGCCAAACCGGCGAATTTGTTGTTGGCGCCTTTAGAGGTTGAACCCAATACCACTAAGATGAAGATGAAAGTGAATACCGTTTCCGCGATGAAGGCGGGGATCACTTGCGTGTAACCGTTTGCACCGGTGTGTGTGGTTTCGGAAACAAAATCTTTGGCTAAGAAAAAGAGAATGGCGGAGCCTAAAATTGCGCCAATCACTTGGAAAAGCATGTACATGCCGGCATCTTTGCCCGAGATTTTCTTGTTGATGAGCATCGCCAGCGTGATGGCGGGGTTGATGTGGCAACCGGAAATTTTTCCGATAGTGTAGGCCATGGCGATAACGGACAACCCAAATGCGAATGCAACACCCAACGTGCCGATCGCCGTAAATGTTTGCCCAGGAATTCCGGCGAAAACCGCACTCCCGCAACCCATTAATACGAGAACCATTGTCCCGATCATTTCTGATAGATACTTTTTCATAGATGCTATTTTTTGGTTAATACTGCCGCAAAAATGGTAAAAAAAACTAATACATGGTAAAACGGTTTTTGAGGTATATTGTTCAAAATATTCTCCAATGCAATCTTGTTTTTATGCCAAAATAAATTTCGAAGTTGTCTAAAGTTAAACTCAAAATATCTCTGTAATGCACTGTTTGTCATGTTTTTTCGGAACTGTTTTTCTGTTATTAATTGACACAAAAATAAGTCGAGATAAGACATTTGTTGTTAGTCATTTACAGAGTGAAAAATCATTTAACTTTAGACAACCTCTTCATTTCATTTCAATAATTTCTCGTATAATGTAGAGCAAACGTACTAACTCTTTCTTTGGTTGTGACATTGAGCTATATCATCATCTGGAAAAGTGTATTTTTGCAAAAAAACAATAGTATGAAGGAAATGAGACTCGTTTTGTTAATTGCCATTCTCCAGTTTTTTGTCAGTTCACTTTTTTCGCAGCACATTGGCGACACGCTGCATGTGGCGCACTATACCGTCAACCTTTCGGTACTGGATTTTACAAATCGACAGATTTCGGGAAATACCGCTTTGAAAGTGGTCCCAAAAATAGAAAACCTCACTGCGGTAAAGCTGGATTTGGCGGCATTTACAGTGGATTCGGTGAAAATTAACAATCAAACCGCTTCTTTTAACAGATTAACAAATAGTGTGGATTGCAGTTTGCCAAACAGCTACCAATTGGGCGATACACTTGATGTTGAACTCTTCTATCAAGGTGTTCCTGAACGGGATCAGCGCTGGGGAGGTTTCTATTTTTCCGGCGAGTATGCTTACAATATGGGTGTTGCCATGACGCGCATCCCACACAATTACGGGCGTTGTTGGTTTCCATGTCTCGATGTGTTCACAGATAAATCCACGTATGATTTTTATATCACCACACCTGCCGGAAAGAAAGCTATTTGTAGCGGCGTGCTGGTTGACAGTGCGAAGCTTGAAAATGGGAATGTGGTATGGCATTGGTGTTTAAATCAACCAATACCCACATATCTCGCCTCATTTGCCGTAGGTGAATATGCGCGTTATAGCGATGTTTATGCCGGGATAGAACGAAATGTTCCCATTGATATCTATGTGCCGCAAAATCGCTTGGATTATGTAGCCGGATCGTTCGAGAATTTGAAAGCGATACTTCGCTATTTTGAAACCTCTTTTGGCGCTTATAAATTTGACCGTATCGGTTATGTGGGAGTCAATTTTGCCAGCGGGGCGATGGAACATGCGACCAATATTGCTTATCCCAATGTGGCGGTGAACGGCAATTTGGCCAATGAATCACTGTGGGTGCACGAACTTTCCCATTCGTGGTTTGGTAATCTCATCACTTGCGAGAAAGCGGAAGAGATGTGGATCAATGAGGGTTTTGCCCGTTATGCGGAAATTTTGGCGGAAGAGTATCTTTACGATACGGATACGCTCCCCACTAAAGCGCAAATGACCTACCGGACTTTGCACCGGGCCGTATTGAAAGAAGGCCACACACAAGATGGTGGGTATTATGCCCTGAACGCAGTTCCTCAAAGTACCACGTATGGCTCGACTTCCTACGACAAAGGCGCGTTGATCGTGCATAATCTCCGGCATTACCTTGGAACGCAACAATTCTATACGCTAATGACGCAAATGTTGGAGGAGTATACTTTTGACAATATCTCTTCGGAGGAATTTTTCCGTTTTTTAACAGAGAAATCAGGACTTCCGATGGATGATTTCTTTAACGCTTGGGTGGCGCAACCCGGCTTCCTCCATTTTCATATCGATTCCATTACACCTACCGGCAACGCTAATGAGTATGTTGTGGCTATAAAACAAAAATTGCATCATGCTGATTATGTTGGTGATAATCAACGGATAGATCTTACTTTTTTTAGTGCTGAGCAAGTGGAGTATACGGTGACTGCTACGGTTTCCGGTGAAGCGGACCAAGTGACGGTACAGATACCATTCCAGCCTGTTTTCGGTATTATTGATTTTTATGAGAAAATGAGCGATGCTTTGGTCGATTATCAAGAAGAATTGACCGCGACGGGAGTTAAAAACTTCGCGGATGGATCAGCGCAAGTGAATGTTAAAAGAATTACTGATCCGGCATTTTTCAGACTGGAGCACCATCTAGTGCAGCCCGATGCGCTAAAAACCGAAAATGCGAATATTTATAAAATTTCGAACAATCATTTTTGGCGAGTGCTTTATTTCTCGAGTGATGATTTTGAACCGGAGTTGCAATTCCGGTTTTCGAGAATTGGCGCTTATGGATTTGATGCGGAACTCTTCCAAGGGGAATATGATATCGAAAATTTGGTTTTACTCTATCGAAAAGATGCTACGCAAGATTGGCGTATTGTTCCATCTTCCCGTAGTGGTTCGTCTTCTTATAGTGGTTATCTGATCCCGGAAAATCCTGCGCAGGGAGAATATTGCTTGGCGATGGGAGATCCTGCCGTGGGAGTTCGAAATTACAAAGGGAAAAATATTTTTATCAAACCCAATCCCGTCGATAACTATATAGAATACAACCTGATTTTAGACGATCCTGTCAATTATGTGGAAGTTATTGACATTTCCGGTAAAATTATCTTTCGTAAAAACATCTCGAATAATAGTGGAATGCTGGATCTGAATGGTCTCTCTTCAGGTAACTATGTGATGGTTTTCGGAAATGCGAAGGACCGGATTTCGACGAAAATAGTGGTGCGGTAAGGATGCCGTAATTTGATTGTTAAAGGCGCCTTCTTCATTTCAATAAAAAGAATCGTTCTTTTGTCACAAACCCCCCCCTCAATGGGTATCCTGATTGGGGATCACGAATATGGCGAATTAATAAAACACAAAGAACATCCATAATTATTCCTTAAAACAATTTGAAATGGTAAAAATATTTTATCTCTTACTGTGTGTGTGTGTTATCGCATGCTCTTCACAATGTAAAAGTGGAATACCTGGTTTAACCTATGCCAACGATTATGTAATTCAGGTTGATTATCAAATATATTGGCTCAATTCTAGTTGTGGATATTCCTATCATACTCATAGAAAATTTGCTATTCTCCTTGAAAATCTATTAAATATTGAAACACCTGAAGCTATTTATTGCGAATGCGGACAGGTAATATGCTCTGTACGGTAATATATGTGGGTGTAATGTGCCATCTTGCGTTTTTTAACTTTA
>JAJDJJ010000052.1 GCA_030267125.1 Bacteroidales bacterium OttesenSCG-928-B11 | reverse complement strand
GTACGGAAAAATAAAAGCCAAAATCAATGCGGAAAATTTCGCCCCATATACAGATATTTTATCCCTCAATTTGATATTTAAACTAATTTGAGGCTGTTTAAACCCCTTTTTTTGTAAAAATTCGACAAAGTGGTTTTATTTTGTATGGTGAAAAAACACGATACACAGGGAATTATTTTTTTAGAAACAAACCAAAATTATCATCATGGAAGTAACCCGATTATTCGATTTATTGGATCGTTATATGGAAAAATGGCCGGAACAAGAAGCGGCTTTGGCAGGAAAACAGAACGGACAATGGCGGAAATATAGCATCAAAGAGTATATTGAAACAGCAAATAAAATCAGCTACGCTTTGATTCACCTAGGAGTCCAACCCGGCGACAAAGTAGGAATCATCGCCAATAATCGTCCGGAATGGAATATTTTGGACATGGCAATCATGCAAACCGGAGCCATCAGCGTGCCTATCTATCCCACTATTTCCGAAAAAGATTATCACCATATACTTAACCACTGCGAAGCAAAGTTGGTTGTGGTGGAAGGTGCCGATGTGATGAATAAAATCGACCATATTTTGCCTGAAACACCGAATTTGAAGCATGTTTACACATTTATTAACAGAAATCGATTCCCTTATTTGGATCAGTTGATCGAACTTGGTGAGCAGAATGCCAATCCCGGCGAATTGCAGTCTCGCAAAAATGCCATACAAACAGAAGATTGCGCTACTATTATCTATACTTCCGGAACAACTGGAACTCCTAAGGGTGTGATGTTGTCCCATGCGAATATCATCAACCAGTTTCTTAACTTGCAGCAAACGCCGGCCAAATGGTCGCGTACGGCATTCAGCTTTCTACCGCTTTGCCACGCTTATGAGCGCATGTTGGTTTTCTTGTATCAATTCCTTGGCATGTCAGTCTATTACGCTCAAAATTTGGGAACCATCGGAGACAATATCAAAGAGGTAAATCCTACGATGATGTCGGCGGTGCCTCGAATGTTAGAGAAAATTTATGACAAGATCTATAGTAAAGGGAAAAGTATGCCCTGGCCGTCCCGTTCGATCTACTATTGGGCGATCAAGTTGGGACGGAAATACAAAATTGAAGATAGCGATAGATCGTGGTGGTATAATCAGCAACATAAAATTGCCGATAAATTGATTTATAGTAAAATACGTGCAAATATCGGTGGCAATTTTGATATCGTGGTTTCCGGAGCAGCCAGTATCCAGCCGCGTATGGCCTCTTTTTTCTCAGCTATCGGCATGCCGGTTTTTGAAGGCTATGGCTTGACCGAAACATCGCCCGTGATTGCGGTAAGTTGTCGAGGGAAATATGGTCGCGAAGCGGGAACCGTAGGACCTCCTCTTCCGGGTGTTGAAGTGAAGATTGCCGACAATGGCGAAGTGATCTGTCGCGGACACAATGTAATGATGGGATATTACAAGGAACCTGAACTGACAAAACAAGTGATCGATGAAGATGGATGGTTCCATACCGGCGACCTCGGAAAATTCACAGATACCGGTTTGTTGATGATTACCGGTCGTTTGAAAAATATCTTTAAAACTTCATTTGGAAAATATGTTAATCCACAGGTGATTGAGGAGAAATTCTGTGAATCAGCATTTGTAGAGAATATCGTTGTGGTAGGTGAAAACCAAAAATTCGCCGCGGCGTTGATCTCTCCTGATTTTGCATTTCTTAAAGGTTGGTGCGAACGTCATGACATGGAATACACCAATCCCGAAGATATTGTGAAAAATCCTGTCATCTTGAAACGTTATCAAAAGGAAATTGACAAATACAATGCCTTTTTTGGTGATTACGAAAAAATCAGAAAATTCGTACTTATTCCTGATGAATGGTCGCAATTAACAGATATTTTGACTCCTACCCTTAAAGTGAAGCGTAACTTGGTGCAAGCTAAGTATAAGGATGTGATAGAGAAAATTTTCGTGTAAAATGTCCTCGTGCTAGCGCAAATTTTGCGGATACGATTATTTCAATACAAACTTATGCGGAATCATCAATTTTAAATCCCCATAAAACTCTTCAGGATCAATCTTCAGGTTGAAGTTCAGAAATTCGGAGTTGAACTCTTCGTTGTGAGCAACGATTTTCAATGTTAGGTTGACTTTCCCGGCATGATTGTTGGCGCATTCCAAAATGCGCATAGCCAAATCCTTAGATACATCGCGGATGTTTAGAAGCAATGTGGCTTCCTTGCATAGTTTTTCGCAAGCATCATGTAGATAGAATATGTTCAATGGATTAAGATTATATCGCGGTTCACCGGTATAATCTTTGCCGCGGAATTGTTCTTTGAATGTAGCTTTGATAAACAGCTGCTTCCCTACCTCGAAAAAATGGCGGTGTTTGGTGTAATCCTCTCCGAAAATCATCCACTCGTACTCTCCCGAATAATCTTCCAGTTTAATTTTTCCAAAATCCTTGTTGGTTTTGGTTACCATGCGCTGCGATTCGGTGACGATTCCGACAAAATTGACAGGATAGCTTTGCATTTTCTTCTTATAGTTTGGGTCGCTAAGCTCAATCAACTTGGCGTTGGCAAAGTTGTCGATCACGAGCTTAAATGTGTCTAACGGATGTCCGGAAACATAGAAACCGGCAACATCTTTTTCGTGGCGTAGTTTTTCAATGGGATGCCACGGTTCGCAAGCTGGGATTTCGGGAGTAGTATGTTCTTCCATTTCCGGCTGTTCATCGAAAATAGAAAACTGATTCAGCCCGGCGTTGGATTGTTCTTTTGTACCATAGTTGATCAGTTTTTCAATGAAGGTGTGTCCACTATTGTCCGTATGGAAGAACTGTGCCCGGTGAATATTGCCGAAACTGTCGAATGATCCGGATAATGCCAGTGCTTCGATTGCCCGTTTATTACATTTACGTAAATTAATTCGTTTGGCAAAATCGAAAATATTGGAGAAAGGGCCATTGGTGTCACGTTCCTCAATGATCGATTCAACGGCGGAGCTGCCGATTCCTTTTAATGCGGCCAACCCGAAACGAATGTCGCCGGCTTTGTTTACTGTAAATGAGAGATCTGACTCGTTGATGTCAGGACTTAGGATTTTGATACCCATTTTGGTTGTGTCATCAATCAATTGGGTGATTTTATCCAAACTGTCGAGGTTGTTGGTTAGGTTGGCCGCCATGAACTCGGCCCTGTAATGCGCTTTCAAGTAAGCAGTTTGATAAGCGACAAAAGCGTAACAAGTAGCATGTGACTTGTTGAAAGCGTATTGGGCGAATTTTTTCCATTCATTCCAGATGAACTCCAACGTCTTCTTTTCATGCCCGTTTTTCATAGCGCCTTCGTAAAACTTGCCTTCCATCTCGTTCATCACCGCCTCTAATTTTTTCCCCATCGCCTTGCGGAGCATGTCGGATTCACCGCGGGTAAAATTGGCCAAGAGTCGGGACAAAAGCATCACCTGCTCTTGGTAAACGGTAATACCGTAAGTTTCCCCAAGATATTTCTCCATGATCGGAATTGGATATTCGATCTTCTCTTTTCCATTTTTGCGGTTGATGAAACTGGGGATATTATCCATTGGCCCCGGACGATAAAGGGCGTTCATACTGATGATGTCTTCGAAACGTTCGGGACGCAGCTCCTGGAGGTGCTTTTTCATTCCCGGACTTTCTAATTGGAATATGGCAGTGGTGTCGCCGCGACTTAAAAGCTCATACGTTTTTTTATCATCTAATGGTATATGGTCAATGTCAAGATCATAACCAAAGCGGCGTTTAATATTGTATAATGCGCTGTTGATAATGTTCAGAGTCTTCAATCCAAGGAAATCCATCTTCAACAATCCGGCATCTTCCACTAATTTGCCTTCATATTGGGTAACCATGGTGTCGGAGTTTTTGGCGGTGCAAAGCGGTACGCTGTCAGAAAGTTCGTTCTTCCCGATAATGACACCGCAGGCATGCACGCCACTGTTCCGAATGGTACCCTCTAATTTTAGAGCGAAACGGAGGGTATCCTTAACTAATGGCGTACCGTTGTCGAGTTCGTTCTTCAATTCGGGCACCTCTTTGAAAGCTCTATCTAAAGAGATGCCGGGTGTTTCGGGTACTAATTTTGCCAAACGGTCGGAATCCTGTAACGGCAGTTTCAACACGCGGGCACAGTCCCGGATAGCCGATTTAGCAGCCATTGTAGAGAAAGTCACGATTTGCGCTACCTTCCCCATGCCGTATTTATCTATTACATATTGTATCACTTTTTCGCGGCCGGCATCATCGATGTCAATGTCGATATCAGGCAAACTGATACGGTCGGGATTGAGAAACCGCTCAAAAAGCAAATCATATTTGATGGGGTCTATATTTGTGATTTCCAGGCAGTAAGCTAATGCGGAGCCGGCAGCTGAGCCACGTCCCGGTCCGAAGCGAATCCCCATCTTCCGCCCTTCTTTCATGAAATCCCATACAATCAAGAAGTAACCGGGGTACCCCATGCGGTTCACCACTTCCAATTCAAAAGCAATGCGCTCTTTTGTTTCGTCATTCATATCCGGATAGCGCTCCTTAGCTCCTTCCCAGACGAGATATTCTAAATATTCCGCCTCGCTATTAAATTCTTTCGGAATCTCAAAAGTCGGCAACGATGCCGGCGCATTCAGATCGATAGCATCAATCTTGTCCGCGATCTCTTGCGTGTTTGTAATCACGAATGGAATATCAGCAAAAAGTTCCTCCATCTCGGCGGTAGTTTTAAAATACTCTTCGCCGGAATAGGCCATGCCGTTGTCGGTATCGGAATCCTGACTTACGCTTTCGGCAGGATTGTAATCTTTGCGGGTATTGATGCAAATCAGCATTTTATGCGCGTCGGCATCTTCGCGGTTTACAAAATGCGAATCGTTGGTGGCAATACATTTCACATTGCACAGTTCGCCGAGACGGAGCAACGCGGTGTTGACCTGACGTTGTTCTCGATGGCCATTTCGTTGTAATTCAAGGTAATAATCATCTCCGTAAATCGATTTAAACTCCTCGACCACCTTTTGCGCATTGGTCAGATCCAGCTCATCGGCGCTGACATCTAATCCTTTGTCTTGATTATTCCGCATGATCACTTGTGGAAGTTCGCCGCCAAGACACGCTGAACAGGCGATAATCCCATCGGCGTGCATACGTAGCAATTCCTTATCAACCCGGGGAGTGTAATACATTCCTTCGGCGTATGCTTTTGTCACTAAACGGCAAAGGTTGTGGTATCCATCCATGTTTTTTGCTAACAAAACCAAGTGGTGCCCGCTGCGATCCTCCTTTCCCGATTTGTCATGCCTGCTTTTTGACGCCACATACACCTCGCACCCGATGATTCCTTTGAACTTTTCGCTTCCTGCTTCTAACTTTTTATTGTATTTATTTACTTGGTTGATAAAATCGAGTACGCCGTACATATTCCCATGATCAGTAATTGCCATGGCGCGCATGCCATCTTTATAGGCTTTGTCGATCAATTCGGGGATTTTTGCCATCCCGTCTAAAAATGAATACTCGGTGTGAACGTGCAGGTGGGAAAAATTGCTCATTTTATAATTTGATAATCAATAGTTTATAATTTGTAAGAGTCAGTCACAAAGATACTATTTTCGAGTGGAATTTTTGGTGGTGAAAGCGGGATATTTATGAACAATGTTTTTTTTCGGCAATTTGGACGGTTCTCTTTCGGTGATTTGGCTAAATATTTTTGGCAATTTGGATTTTCCTTTTTTAACTCCTCATTTAAATGCAGAATATGTGCGAAATGGCATGCAAAGAAATTCAGAGAAAATCAAGAGCAATCCTGTTTAATTTGTATTTTTGTGTCTTGTAAAGGAAGCGGGCTTTCAGCCCTATTCAACAAATCACCGAACTTATGCGAGAAAGTTTTGCGCTTAAATAACAATTTGAACATTGATGGAAATGGTTAAATATGCGGTTGAGATGGCGGTAGGGGAAAAAGAGGAGATGACGATGGAGTTTGTGGAAGTTAAGAATTGGGAGTTAGGTGATGTGTAATGCCTCATTTTTTGCTACTTTTGTCGGACGTAATTTTTTAAAAGTATAAACTTAAAGATAAAATCTAAAACAATGCAAACAAAAAGATTCCAAGGAGATTGGCCTAAAATAGGTATTCGCCCCACCATTGACGGACGCATGGGCGGTGTTCGCGAATCGCTCGAAGAGCAAACGTTAAATATGGCGAGAAGTGTGGCGCAGCTGTTGTCGTCTACATTGAAATATCCTGACGGGACACCGGTGCAATGCGTAATAGCCGATTCCACTATTGGGCGTGTTCCCGAAAGCGCGGCGTGTGAAGAGAAATTTAAACGCGAGAATGTGGGTGTGACGATTACTGTGACTCCATGTTGGTGCTATGGCAGTGAGACGATGGATATGAATCCGCATACTGTCAAGGCCGTGTGGGGATTTAATGGAACCGAACGCCCCGGCGCAGTTTATTTGGCAGCAGTATTGGCGGCACATGCCCAAAAAGGGCTGCCTGCATTCGGTATCTATGGTCACGATGTGCAAGATGCCGGCACTACGGAAATTCCTGCCGACATTACCGAGAAGTTATTACGGTTTGCGAAAGCAGCCATGGCAGTAGCCATTATGCGCGGGAAATCATATTTGTCAATCGGTGCGGTATGCATGGGTATCGCCGGTTCGATTGTTGATACCAATTTCTTTGAAGATTACCTTGGCATGCGTTGCGAAGGTGTCGATGAGGTGGAAATTATCCGCCGGATGACGTTAGGGATTTATGATAAAACGGAATTTGAAAAAGCGTTGGCTTGGGCAAAAGCGAATTGCAAAGAAGGCGCAGATAATTGTAACCGCGCCGATTTGCAAAAAACACGCGAAGAGAAAGATAAGGATTGGGAGTTTATTGTGAAAATGACGTTGATCGTCCGCGACTTGATGATCGGTAATCCGAAGCTGAAGGAGATGGGGTTCGGCGAAGAAGCATTGGGCCACAATGCTATCGCCGGAGGATTCCAAGGACAACGCCAATGGACAGATTTTTATCCGAACGGTGATTTCACCGAAGCGATCCTAAACTCTTCGTTCGATTGGAATGGTATCCGTTCGCCTTTTGTGTTAGCTACTGAAAACGATGCTTTGAATGGAACTGCCATGCTTTTCGGTTATCTGCTGACCAATACGGCGCAGATCTTTGCCGATGTTCGCACATATTGGAGCCCTGAATCGGTGGAACGCGTGACCGGTAAAAAATTGACGGGAAAAGCAGCTAACGGAATCATTCACCTTATTAATTCCGGCGCGGCTTCATTGGATGGATCGGCACGGCAAAACGACAAGGATGGCACACCCATGATGAAACCTTTCTGGGGTATTTCGGAGAAAGAGGCGCACGATTGCCTCGATGCAACGACTTGGGTGCCTGCTAATCGCGAGTATTTCCGCGGTGGCGGCTTCTCTTCGAAATTCTTGACCCGCGAGGGAATGCCCTGCACAATGGTACGCCTGAATTTAGTGAAAGGGCTGGGACCTGTGTTGCAATTGGCAGAAGGTTGGACGGTGGAATTGGATCCGGATGCGCATAAGATTCTTGATGATCGCACAGATAAAGGCTGGCCAACCACTTGGTTCGCACCGCGTTTAACTGAAAAAGAAAATTTCAAGGATGTTTATTCCGTGATGAATTACTGGGGTGCCAATCACGGCTCTATCTGTTACGGACACGTCGGCGCCGATCTGATCACGCTCGCCTCTATGCTCCGTATCCCTGTCTGCATGCATAATGTTGACGAAAAGGACATCTTCCGCCCCGCTGCTTGGAACGCTTTCGGTATGGACAAGGAAGGTGCGGATTATCGGGCATGTGAGGTGTATGGACCGTTATACCGGTAAATGAAATAAGAAAGAACAATAATGCTGTAAACTATTGTTGCTCTTCTTGGTAAAGTGCTATCTGATAATTATTTAATTACTCAAAATAGATAATGATTACAAACGAACAAATAAATATCTTTATCGCTCAGGCACAACGTGTAGGAATGGAACGTTTGCAGCTGTGCAGTAGCGGAAATCTTTCCTGGCGGGTGACAGGCGATAAGGCGTTGGTTTCGGGAACCGGTTCTTGGTTGCCGCGTTTTAAGAGGGAAAATATTGCTATTTGCGAAATCTCTACCGGAAAATATCTTGAAGGTGCGCGACCTTCGATGGAACATGTTTTTCATTTGGAAATTTTGCGAGAACGTCCGGATGTTGAAGTGGTTTTGCATTTCCAGTCGGAATTTGCTACGGCAGTTTCCTGTATGAAACGCAAGCCGGAGAACTTCAATGTTATTGCAGAGGTTCCTTGTTATTGTGGAAAGGAGATTGCTGTTATTCCCTACTATCGTCCGGGCTCACCCGAGCTGGCGAAGGCGGTGGCTGCCGCACTGAAAGATCACGACACGGCACTTCTGACAAATCACGGCCAAGTGGTTTGCGGTAAAAATTTCGACGATGCTTTCCAAAAAGCCGTCTTCTTTGAATTAGCTTGTGGTATTATCATCCGTAACGGTATCGGAAACTATACGACATTGTCGGAAAAGGAGGTTGAAGACTTGGAAGTGTACGTGTTAGGGAAGGAACCGCAAAAGCACGGAAAAAAGCAATAAACCATATTAATCTCAAAAAAATGGCTGGTGAAATAAATAAGAACTATCTATCCATAGACTTAGGAGCAGGAAGCGGACGGGCGATCGTTGGTTGTTTTAAAGATGGAAAGATCTTTTTGGAAGAACTTCATCGTTTTGAAAACCGACCGGTGAAATTGAACGGAACGTTGTATTGGGATTTTCCGGCGTTGTTTGACAATGTGAAAAAAGGTATTGTGTCGGCGCAACGCAAAGGTTACGATTTGCGAGGAATCGGCGTGGATACATGGGGCGTAGATTTCGGATTGATAGACCGGCGTGGAAACCTTGTGGCCAACCCTGTGACCTATCGCGACAGCCGCACACAAGGTATGTGTGACGAGGTTTGCGAAATTGTTCCCCGAGAGGAGATGTATCGCATTTCGGGCATCCAACAGATGGAGATCAATACGATTTATCAACTATTAAGTTTGAGGAAAAATAGTGATCCTTCTTTGGAAATCGCAGACAGGTTGTTGTTTACTCCCGATTTGGTAAATTATTTCCTGACAGGAAGAGTGGCTAATGAATACACCATCGCATCGACATCGCAACTGTTGAATGCGCAAACTAAAAAATGGGAGAATACTCTTTTTCAAAAGTTGAATCTTCCTTTGGAATTGATGGGGGAAATCATTCAGCCAGGCGAGGTTGTGGGGTCATTGATTGATGAAATTACAGAAGAGACCGGTGCGAAAAATGCAAAAGTATTTGTTGTTGGTTCGCACGATACGGCAAGTGCAATCGGTGCTATTCCCGAAGAGGGTGGGAGTTGGGCTTTTCTAAGTTCCGGAACGTGGTCGCTGTTGGGCGTGCTGTCGGAGAATCCCATCCTGTCAAAAAAAGCGTTGGAAAATGATTTTACTAACGAGGGAGGTGTCGATGACAAAATCCTCTTTATGCGTAATATAACCGGACTTTGGCTACTGCAACGGCTGATGGAAGAGTGGGGGAAGGATGAGAAACTGTCGTATGAGATGCTGCTGGATGAGGCTGAAAAAACAGAGCCGTTCAGATCGATAGTGGACAGTGATGATCCCTCTTTTTCCAATCCATTGAATATGCGCGTTGCCATTCAGGAATATTGTAGGAAAACGGGGCAACTCGTTCCGCAAACGAGAGGTGAGCTGACACGCTGCGTGTTGGAATCGTTAGCGATGAAATATGCTGTCGTAATGCGAAAGCTTGCAGATTGTGCGAATAGAAAAATAGACAAACTGCATGTCGTAGGTGGTGGTGGGCAGAACCGAATGCTCAATCAATTCATTGCGGATGTGCTGGATATGGAAGTTGTTACCGCACTGACGGAGGCAACTGCCATCGGCAATATCATGCAACAAGCCATCGCCGACCATACTGTGCCTGATTGGAAAGCAGGTCATGAAATCATTAGGAATAGCTTTGATTTTAATACTTTCAAGCCTAAGAATCACGAAAAATGGAAGAATGCGCTTCGTGAAAAGAAGGAATTGTTTTATTAAGATTACGGGATACACCAAAAGGTATTGTTTGCTTAAAAAAATCATATCATAAAAAATAAACATGATGAAAAAAGACACGGGCCTTCTCACCGGAAAGAACGGAGAAAACTACTTGATTCCTTTTATTTTGATCACCGCATGTTTTGCGTTGTGGGGATTTGCCAACGACATCACCAATCCGATGGTTAAAGCGTTTTCCAAAATTTTCCGGATGAGTGTAACGGACGGAGCTTTGGTGCAGGTTGCTTTCTATGGCGGGTATTTTGCGATGGCTTTTCCGGCAGCCATGTTCATACGCAAATACTCTTACAAAGCAGGTATTTTACTCGGTCTTGCCCTTTACGCCGCCGGTGCGTTTCTTTTCTTCCCGGCAAAAATGTCGGGCGAATATTACCCGTTTCTATTAGCCTATTTCATACTCACTTGCGGGCTTTCATTTTTGGAAACCAGTGCTAATCCCTACATTCTGTCGATGGGCAGCGAGGAAACGGCAACGCGGCGGTTGAATCTGGCACAGTCATTCAATCCCATCGGTTCATTATTGGGTATGTATGTTGCGATGAATTTCATTCAAGCCAAGCTCGATCCGATGGACTCGGCGCAACGGGCGATGCTGAACGACACCGATTTTACTGCAATCAAGGAGCATGATTTGAGTGTGCTCATCCAGCCGTATCTTATCATCGGTCTTGTTATCGTATTCATGTTTTTGCTGATCCGTTTTGCTAGGATGCCGAAAAATCAGGATCTCTCCCATGGCAAGATCGATTTTTTGCCCACATTGAAACGGATATTTTCCATTCCGCGTTATCGCGAAGGCGTTGTTGCGCAGTTTTTCTATGTGGGAGCACAGATCATGTGTTGGACGTTCATCATCCAATATGGAACACGCATATTCATGGAACAGGGCATGAGTGAAAAAGCAGCGGAAATTTTATCACAAAAATATAATATTGTAGCGATGCTGATTTTTTGTGTGAGCCGTTTCGTTTGCACTTTCCTGCTCCGCTACTTGAAGCCGGGTAAACTATTGTCGATATTGGCTGTTGCGGCAGGATGTTTTACCATTGGCGTCATCACGTTCCAAAATATCGGAGGATTGTATTGCCTGGTTGCCGTTTCGGCTTGCATGTCGTTGATGTTCCCGACAATTTATGGCATAGCGTTAAAAGGCTTGGGTGAAGATGCTAAATTTGGAGCAGCCGGTTTAGTGATGGCGATTTTGGGAGGTTCCATTCTTCCTCCGCTACAAGCGAGTATCATTGACTTGCAAACGGTTTTCAATTTTCCCGCCGTAAATGTCTCTTTTATCCTGCCGCTGATCTGTTTTGTCGTGGTTGCTTTTTACGGTTATCGAACCAATTCGCAATTCAACCATTCCCCGTCAAAAGAAGCGCCGAGTCTCTCATAAAAACGGATAGCGGGTTCGTTCCAGTCGAGCACCTGCCAAACCATACCGCGGAAGTTGCGCAAGCGAGATTCTTCAACCAGCCTCTCCATGAGCTGCTTCCCGATTCCCTTGCCGCGTTTTGCGGGATCAACGAAGATGTCTTCCAAATAGAGACGTTGTCCTTTCCAAGTGCTATAGCGGATATAGTAAAGGGCAAAACCGCAAACGCCGTCTTCATCTTCCGCAACAAACGCCCACCAAACAGGGGCTTCACCGAAACCGCTTTCCTCAAAATGTTCCAAAGTTACTGTCACTTGTTCCGGAGCCTTTTCGTACAAAGCCAAGTCTTTCACTAATTCCAAGATACGGGCGCAGTCTTTTCGCTCAGCCCTGCGAATGGTTGTGGTTGTCATAATTTAATATATTTTGCATCTTTAAATGTTCCGATTTTTCTAATCTTTTCCTGTTTCAGCATTTGGGAGATGACTATTTCTATGGTTGTTATCGAGACATCAGGCAAAATATAATTAATCTCTCGTTTGCTGAGCGGTAACAAGCTGTTTAGTATTGTTTGCTCGATTCGTTCTTTTTTTGAAACTTTTTTTGAATTGATAACGGCAAAACGTTTATCAAGTTCTTTATAGCAAATGAGTAAAGTGAAAATGAAATTTTCGATAAACGGTAAATAATCATTCTCATTATTGTTCCAATTTTCAGAAGATTTTCGCAGTGCTTCGTAGTAAGATTTTTTATTTTTATTGATTTGCTCTTCAAAAGAAATATACTTCCCTGCATCAAACCCCGCTTTATATAGCAATAATAAAGAAAGCAATCTGGACATTCTTCCGTTTCCATCAGAAAATGGGTGAATGCACAAAAAATCAAGGATAAAACACGGTATCAAAAGCAGTTTATTTATGCTGCTATCGCTATTTGCATCAATGAACGCATAAATAAGTTGCTGCATAGCTGATGGTGTATCAGTGGCTTTTGTGGGTGTAAACCGTATTTTTCGATTGCCGTCACTGTCAATTTCCAAAATTAGGTTGTCGGAAGTTTTATATCTACCGCCACCTGTTTCGGTAAAGGAAAGCATAACAGAATGAAGATGCAAGATGCGCTGTTCGTCAAGCGAGATGTTTTTAAATCCGTTGTGAATGATGTTAAGTGCATCGCGGTAACCTGCAATTTCTTGTTCATTATGGTTGAGCGGAGCAGACGAACAATTGACAATTTCCTCAATACGCTTATCTGTGGTAATGATATTTTCAATGGCATTTGACCCTTTAACCGACTGTATTTTGGCTATGTTTTCCAATTTTGTGAAGATGTTTTGAAAATCATGTTTGCGGATTTGTTCCAATGCTCTAAGTTCAGCAATACTGCTGGTGATGCCCAGCAAATTAACTGGTAGTAACGAGCTCTTTAAAAACGAGTAATCAAATATTCTCATGGCTATTAAATTTTCTACATGCAAAAATAAGAAAAATATGCAGTATTTTTAGAAAGGAACCAATTTTACTGCATATTTTATTGCGTAATATATGTAGTATTATTTCCTCTTTTTTATGGCTTCACACTGCACTCTCTTACGTACGCATTCTCTATTTCTCCAACTCCAACCAATTCCTAATCGCCTCCAGCACTTCCGGAGAGATGGTTTGTTCGATTTTGCCATACTCATCCATACTTCCGGTTTGGGCTTCTTGAAACAGGTGGTTTAGATTAGAGAACTCAATGAATCGGTTGCGGGGATCCTTTTTAAGATGCCTTTCGAAAGCGGAAAGATTGGGTTGTGCTTCCACTTGCATATCCAAACTGCCGTTCAATGCTAAAAAAGGAGTATTGCATTTTTTGATGTAAGACGTAGGATCACATTTGATGAACGCATACATCCACGGGTTAACCACGTTTTGTTTCAGCATGATGAGTCGGCTGTTGGAGAATCCGTAACGTTCGCGTTCCGCATCATTCATGGTGTTTGCGATATTGTGAAACCATTGATCTATTGCTGCCACTGCCTTTTGAGAGGTTTTGGATTTTTTCACGATTTGATAAAAATCACGATTCATTTTTTCGGAATTGCGAATCTCTTCATTGGAAAAATCCGCATTTTTTGCAGCAATAACAGCTTGATACACTAATATTTCATACAGAGGAATGCTTGGTCCTGCCAAGGATATGATGAAGGCCACATCTTTGCGGACAGAAGCGCACATTGTCGCTACGAGGCTACCTTCACTGTGCCCGAGAAAACCGATCGGAACATCGGCACACCGCGTGTCGTTTTTCAATGAATCGAGAATCATGCCGGCATATTTGGAAAAATCAAGGGTTGTGGCATTTCGGAATTTCGGCATGGGTAAATCATCGTACCGGAAGACAGCATAGCCTAATTTTGTAAGATAATCGGCGATGATGAGAAATGGCTTGTGTAGAAACATCGTTTCATCTCGATCTTGCCAACCAGATCCGGAAATCAGAACGACCACGGCTTTAGGCTTTCCGGTTAATGGCCATGTTAGTGTGCCAAAAATAGTAGGAGTGTTATTTTCATGGTAAATGATCTTTTCGTCAACATTATACGGATAAGGCGGCTGCGGAGTTTGTGGACGCTTAGGGATGATTCGTTCCGCAATCCGAGCTAATACCATTGGGAAATCTCTTCGGTTTTGTGTGAAAACACCTGCGATTACATCTCCGACATTATTGTATACACCAACGAAAGAGGCGTTCAACGACTTGATCGTAAAAGAAAAAGTGTCGTTACTGAAAGCAGCGGCGTTGGGTTGGATATGGAAAGAATACTGGTCGGGAGAATCCAACTCCACGACCAAACTGTCTCCCAGTTGTTCCACCACTACCACCATTGATAACGAATCGGTTTTGGAGACCTTCAAATGCCCCTCCCAAATACCGGAAATTTGAGAAGAACCTGTAAAATAGGTGATTATAAATATAAGAATGAATAGTGTTTTTTTCATGATTCAACTATTTTCTTACAAAGTGTTGCATCTCATCGGGGAGGATGAGTGACAGTTCCACATACCCCATAAATTCACCATTTTCATACCACGGAGATTGATAGATCAGTTTTTTCCGCCCGTTTTTTTCAATGGTATACGCATTCATAGCCGGATTTTCAAACATATTTTTCAGTTTTGTTTTTGCCGGTTCGGGATGACAGTCGAAAAGGGAATTACCGATAATGCTTTTTCCGTCTTTTACGAAAGTTTCCACAGAAGTTTTGTTCATTTCCAAGATGTTGCCGTTTTTATCACTAATGGTAACAGCGAAAGGTATTTCATCAAAATATTTCATCGTTTTTCCGGCAAAAATAAGATAAATGTGAAAACAAAAAAGAGACTCGCTAAAGTCTCTTCTTTTTAATTATATCTTAACAGATTTCTTCTTATTTACATCCGCATCTTTCACAATCAAACACAATGTCCAATTGTGATTTAAAATCAACGGCTTCGCAATCTTTTTGTGCGGGTTTCCAGTTTGGGAATGATTTCACTAAGCGTACAGCTTCGTCGTCAAATTCCTGTTTGCCGGAAGAGTTAACCACTTCCACATTGGCAATTGAACCATCGCTTTTTACTATAAAACTTACGGTGGTGGTGCCTTTTGCATTTTGTCTTTTCAATGCTTCAGGGTACTTCATGTTTTTGCAGATATAGCTACACATCGCTTTTGCTCCCCCTTTGTAGGCAGGGAATTTCTGCGCTGATTTTGGAGCTTCCGGTGCTTTATCACCGTCGGTTCTCACAATGGCAATCCCCGTTTTTTTACCCTTGCAATTAGCGTCCGTTTGGCTGTATGCATTTGTTGTACTGAATATTACAAACAATGCGAAAAATGAAATGGATAAACTGATAAACTTTTTCATATTATGTTCTTTATTTTATATTTCAAGCCGCAAATATACAAAAAAACGAATCGACACCTTTTCTTTTTATTTTTTTACTTTTGCCGCCGTTTTTAGTTGGATTTTTAAAGTTTCAAGGAGAGGCTCAAAAAAAGATAACGGCAAATATTATAGGTATAATAGATGCTATTTAGTACTAACCAAATTTACAAACAATGAAAAAACAACAATTAAAAGAGAAAGTTTACTATTTCAAACGCTGGAGTAGGAAAAATTATGCTGCATTCAGCTCTTTGAAAAAACTGGTTGTGATCGCTACGGTTTCGATGGGATGCTCTTTTTTGGCAAAACCGACGGAAGGGATTGCGCAAACCAATGGGGACAGCACGGTGATGTTGTTAGAGAAAATCACTGTAACAGCCGAGGAAATGCCTCCCGAAACCGACGGATTGAGCAAGGGTGTCATCCAGTTTGCAATTACGCAAAACGAGATTGAGCGAGTCCCGGCGCTATCGGTTGATCAGCTGCTGGAACAGTTGCCGGGGATGGAGATCCGACAACGCGGCCCGTTCGGAACCCAAGCCGACATTAGCTACAGAGGAGGAAATTTCGATCAAACCATGATTCTCCTCAACGGAGTCAACTTCTCAGACCCGCAAACCGGACACTACTCCTTGAATCTACCCATAAGTCCGGAAATTATTCAAAAAATAGAACTTTTTAACAATTCAACCTCTTTTCTTTTTGGTACCTCGCCCTTTTCGGGATTGATTAATATCATTACCAAACCCGAAGATAAAAATAGTGTTGCTGTGCAGTTCTCCGGTGGAATGTACGGCTATTTCAATGGTGGTGTGGATGTCAATGTCAAAACCGGAAAAGTTAAACATCTTCTTTCGTTTAATCATAGCAGATCAGATGGTTATCGGCACAACACAGATTTTGAATTGACCAATGTTTTTTATCATTTGCAAGGTGACTTTAAAAAAGGAATATTGGAGTTTCAGTCCGGATATGCTGACAAGAGATATGGAGCCAACGGTTTTTACTCCACTCGTTTCCCTGATCAATATGAATCGACAAAGACTTTCATTACTAGTATTTCATGGCATTCTACAGGGAAAATTGAGTGGAAACCGACACTTTATTACCGGAATAATGCCGATTGTTTTGAGTTGGTCAAGAACCAGCCCAAAGAGAAAAACAATTACCACATATCGCACGTCGCCGGCCTCAATTTTTTGGGTTCGCTAAAAAGCAGGGCTGGGAAAACATCGTTGAGTGTGGATTTTCGTGGCGAAGATATTAGGAGCACCTCGTTAGGCGGGATATTACAAACGCCTGCTCACAGCTCTATCTTCGACATTGATTTCACCAATGGAAGAACCCGCATGATTTCAAGCCTGTCACTGTCGCATGTTTACAAAAGAAAAGGCTGGGAAGCAAGCCTTTCCGCACTTGCAAACTACTTTTTCGATCTTGAAGAAAAATTCTATTTCCTCCCTGCCGGTTATGTGAGTTATCAATTTCGAGCCAAAGAAAAAACAAATTCACTTGTGGATTCCCGACTTTTCCTATCTGCTGCCACTTCGGTCCGTACACCAACATTTACCGACCTCTACTACAAAACAGGTGATATTCAAGGTAATTCCAATTTGCTTCCCGAAAAGGCATTCACTGCGGAGCTAGGATATAAAGTGAATGTATTGAAAAATGACCGGAAGAATGCTTGGCTGTATGGTACGGTTTCGATTTTTAATAGGTTGGGATACCGTATGATAGATTATATCAAAAGTGATGATGATGTTTTATGGCGAACAATCAACCACACAAATGTTAATTTCATCGGAATTGACATGCAAATTGCTTGGCAGCCCAATAATTTTTGGCATGATGATTTTCCTGTGAGCCAGGTCGCGATAAAATACAGCTATTTATACTCCGATAAAGAGAGTAGCGGTTATCAATCCCGTTACGTCTTGGACCATCTCATCCACAATCTCACGTTGAATTTGAGTCACGCCATCTATAAAACACTCACCATCGATTATGCTTTTTCATATCGTAAGCGGAAAGGTGAATATACCTCATACGCTATCGAGCAAAGAGGTCAACCGGCAAGCTATCCCGCATACGGTGTGCTCGACTTAAAGCTTAACTACGAATGGCGAACAGCGAAATTCTATGTTGAGATTTCCAATGTGTTGAATCAGAAATATTTCGACATTGGGGATCTGGAACAACCGGGAGCCTGGGTGATTGGTGGTGTAAGGGTGAAGATTAATCAGTAAAGAGTTTATTTGGAGGTTAATAAATCAGTTATTAATCTAATATCTTCATTATAAGTGATTTTAATATTACTTGGTTCTCCCTTTACAATATATACCGGAGTGCTTGGCAGATAACGGAAAACTACGCTTCCGTCATCGGTGGCATTGAAGTTGGCAGTTTGGTGGGCATTGGCAAAAGCGGTGCGGAGAACATGTAGCCGGAAAGCTTGTGGTGTCTGTGCATTCCATAACTTTTTACGGTCGGGGATGGTGGTGATACAGCCGTTTTCACCAACTTCGAGCACGGTATCCGTGGCGGGAACGGCAGCCACCACGGCTTCATGTTCCCGTAGTGCGGCAATCACCTCCGAGATGGTGTGCTGGGCAATGAATGGGCGGACAGCATCGTGTAGTAGTACGTTGCAATCATCGGGCAAATCAGTTTGGCTGATAATCGCCCGAGTGGTGTCATAACGCTCTTTTCCACCGATGATGATGTGTGTCAGTTTTTTATAATGGCCGCTTTGGATTAGTGACTCGACCAGCGGAACAAATTCCGGCTGAACGGCAATCCGAATTTCGTCGATATCGGGATGCTTCTCGAATGCATCGATTGTGTATTCGAGAAGCATTTTGCCGTTTACTTTCACAAACTGCTTGGGAAGTTCAGCGGCAAACCGCCTTCCGGATCCGGCGGCTAGTAAAATGGCGATGTTTTGCATAGGGTTTGTCTTATTCTAATTGTCGTTTTCTTAATTCTCTTTCAAGTTCTTCCACCGAAGGTAATTGTGGTTTAATTTCATCTGGGATAGAATCAGTTAATATGTATTCGCTTATGCCCATTGGTTTGTGGATATCACGTAAGGAATATTCCACGTCAGTTCGTCTTCGATTGCTTTTTCTAAAGCATCGCATTCTAATCCGAGAAAGGCAAAATTGTAAGGATCTTTTAACGTTTGTGTGGCAAGTTCTGATTGCTTTGCAGGTAAAGTATTGCTGAAATTATGCGTTAAATTTCCTGAAATCAGATAATACTTGTTGTCAATTTGTACTTCTAAAGTATCCTTATCCCAGGCATTATGGATAGTTGCGCGACAATAAAATTCGGAAGTTATTGTGTCTTTTGCCTTTTGATTTTCTGAAATCATATTTGTTCTTTCACTTTTTACAAAAGTACAATTTTCATTCG
>JAJDJJ010000051.1 GCA_030267125.1 Bacteroidales bacterium OttesenSCG-928-B11 | reverse complement strand
GATTTGTTTTTTGAGAGAATGAATGCTTTTCTTGACTCTATCTTACGAAACGGCGAAAGTGTAGATAGGTCTAAATCATTTTGGGCTATTTCGTTTTCAGATTCATTTTACGAATACAATAGTGCACTCATTTATTATTGTCCTAATGTCAGAGGACGAATTATCAAAATCTTATTAGAAATTGTATTTTTATTTGATGAAAGAAATAGGATCAAAATGGTGGATTTGAGTATAATAAGAACCTAAATTTCCTCGCCCTGCAAGAAACGCCGCAAAAACAAAAAAAGCGGATTGAATATTTGGACTGATTTTGAAAAAACAAGGCTATCCGGTTCGGGTAGCCTTTTTCGTTTTACAGAGCCGCTGCATTCTTGGCGAAAAAGTCTTTAAACTTTTTATTGGTGAGCATTTTCTCTACTAATCGGAAGATGGTCTGCTTGTCTTCGTCTTCAAGTTGTTGAATGAGGCGAAGTTGCTCCATGGTGTCCTTATCTTCCATAGTTACTTCCTGGGGTATTTTACCATCATAATAAATAATCTGGTCGGTAGTCAGGTTGAAAAGTTGTGCCATTTTTTGTAGTTCATCCACCGTCAAAGCCCGTAAACCTTTCTCAATTTTGTTCCTGATCTATTGTAAACTAAAAAACTCCGCAATCACTGGGATTGCGGAGCTTTTCGTCTCTTTTGGGCTTTTCAGTGGAGCCGGCGGGATTCGAACCCGCGTCCAAACTCGCTGCAAAAGTGCTTTCTACATGCTTAGTCACTGTTTACTTGTCGGCGGTGGGCAGGTACAAGACAGACCAAACCATCGCTTATCTTCTAAATTTTCACTCACCCGCCGAAGCGCGGGGCTGCTAGTCAACCATTTATGATGTTTCGTACCAAACGCCGGTTGGCGGAGCTTTTGGGGAAACATCCGGTTCTATAGTCCTTGACTATGATCCGGAAGCCGCGACAGCTTACGCTGCGTAGGCATAATTGTTGTTGCCATTTATTGGCTTGGAGAGTTAGTTTTTAACGGAACCGTCTCACAACCTCCGACATGCTTACAAATCCACACACAAGCTGTCAAAACCAGTCGACCCCATGTGCAAAGTTGCCCTATTTTTTCAAGCCGGCAAAAGTACTATTTTTTTGATTACCTGTCAACTCCTCGTCCACGCCCAATATCCTTGCAATCCGCAACGCCTCTTCGGGCACTTCATCTTCCGTGATCTCAGCCAAACTATAATCCATGTAATCATTGATTGTTTCCGCCGTGATTTCCACATTATCATCGATTTGCAAACCTTTGACACGCAACCGTCTCACACAGGTGTCAATGCCGGCATAATGCGTAGTGACAATAGCGGGGGTGTTGTAACGCGCCATAATTTCGATGAACGATTTCACAATCAACTTGCCCTCCTCAGGGTTGGTGGTTCGCGCTAATTCATCTACCAATGCGACAACTTTCACATTTTTCTTGACCGTTTTCACGATATCGTCGATGGTTAATATTTCGGCAGCAAAAGAGGAGAGACCGCTCATTTCGCTTTCTCTCTCACCAATCGAAAGCATCACCTCATCCACAAGCATCATCGAGGCGTGCGCTGCGGGAACGTAAAGCCCAAACTGCAACATCGCCTGCGCTAATGCAACGCTCTTCAGCAAAATCGTTTTCCCCGACATGTTCGCTCCTGTAATCAGCAACGGCGATAATTCAAAAGAGAGGTCTACCGGCTGGTAACGTCTTGATTTGCTTTGCAACAAAGAGCTAACCTCGGGATGAAACAAGCCTCTCAAACTACTTCTTCCACTTTCAATTTTCGGTTTACATAAATCCAGACGAATAGCCATTTTAGCTTTAGCTAACACTAAGTCCAATGCTGAAATCTGTTGAAAGTTAACAAATAACTGCGTTGAAAAAGCGGATAACTGTTTCGACAACTTCTCGCGGACCCCATCTTCCAATCGAGAGATTTCTAAGAATAGCGACTCTTTCACATCCGGATTTTTTTCCTTGCTATATTGTTTGCGTTTTCTCGCTATTTCATCTGAATATTCGGCATAGATATAGAAATGTGGGATACGCCTCCCCTCCGGATCCAATAGGGCAACGACTTCTTTCATTTCGTAAAATTCCGCCCATGAAATGTCCGTTTTTTGAAGGATTTCGATAACATTTTCTGTTAAAATCGCGAACTTCTTGATTTCGAAAAACTGGATGTCGTCCAACACTTTCTGTGCGGAAAGGTTGGCCAACGTATGTGAAATATCATGGAATTGCGATAAATAATCAGACAACTCCCCTATCCTATCTTTCGTTTGCGTTTCTTTAAGAAGCCCAATCAATTGTGCCGTTAAATCCAATGTCTCTTCGATCTCACATTGATCTGTGCAAAACAAACTCTCCATCAACTTTTTTCGACCCAAAGAGGAGTGTATCGGTAGATTTTCATAGATAAACGAAAGCCCGCTAATTTGCTGAACGGCAGACTGGAAGGTAGATGATTTCGATAGTTTCATAGGCTTTTGTTTTATTTTTTGATATCGTAAACCGGAATATCCAACGCCTTTTCCAGCTCCAATTTCAGCAGATCAGAGTCCATCAGGTAACCGGACGGTGAAAGCGGATTAATGCAAACCGCTATCAACCGGGTTTTGAGTAACACACTGATCTTGCCGCCTTTTTTCAGGAATGCACGAACATTCTCCTTGCTGGCATATATTTTCGAAAAATCTTTGACCACCAAGGTTGTATCGGCAATTTCTTTCTGCACACGCAACAGTTCCAATACCTTCCCCGTAACGATCCCTGCCACATAAATAGTAGAACCGTAAGCATATAACCGGTCGTGGTATTGCTCCAACAATAGTGAAGAGGGGATTTTCAAATCATGTATTTCACCATCCCCCCCAATGGCATAGATTCCATTTTCAAGGTTCAATAGATAGTCCGTATTCTTCGTTTCATACTCCTCTATATTTATTAATTGAGTAATATATTTTGTTTTGCTGATGAGTTCGGGAAGATGGGTGGAAAGCGCGGCACCGGTCGTCAGGATCATGCAATCGGTAACCGCGGGCGATCCGAGACTTTTCCGCGAGAGGGCACCGTCAACGATCGTGATATCGGGATTGTACCGTTGCAATTGTTGGATATTCTCTTTCAGCCAAGTCGCAGTGGGCGGTCCGGAAAGGATCACTTTACCGGGCATTTTCACCCGCGCCGTCACCAAACGCCCCAATGCCGTTCTTCGATTAGAAATATCTAATATTTCGGAAGAAAGCATTCTCTGTTTATAGTGTTTTTCAGAAGTGATAAAGATGGTGTTTTCAGGCAGTTTGATTTCGGGTTTGTGCGTGTGTGTGACCAAATCCACATTTTCACCATCGATGCCGATCGAGGTCACTGCAGCGGTTTTTCCTCTGCGATCCAGCTGCCGGATAACATAATTGAGTGCCTCCGTCTTCCCCGTATTTTTCTCCATCCCCACGATCGACAAACTTCTGTAATTCAATATATCATCAATAAACATCGGCGCAAATTTAGTGAGGCAAAAATAGTGAAAACTCGGGATCATTTTCCGTTTGCCGGCCAAACCCCATCTTTCATCTCTTTCTTGTTCAATAATACCGGATCTATCTTCACATATTTAATTTTTTCCCGCCGCCAAGTGTAAACAACATGCACATATCCATCAGTTCCTTGCATAACAAAAGGATAAGAATATTCTCCGATAGGCGAATCCTCCAATATCAGTGAGGCATTCCATCGCAATCCATCTTCTGAAACCGCCACATTCAATGGTGTTCTTTTCAACTCTTGCCAAGCACTTTCTTTAGTTTTCACATGATTATACACTAAAAGGTGATGTCCGTTTTGCAACGTTATGGCTGCAATTCCGGAGTTGTTATTAGGCAAATTTATAGCGGTGGGTTGCGTCCAGTGTTTTCCACCATCGGAGGAGAAAGAGGTTACAATAGCTTCATTCATTGAACGACATAACATTTGCAAACGCCCATCACGCAAAGAGAGTATGGCCGGTTGAATGATACCCCAAGTTGTGTCATTAATCGGCATTTTTTTACTCCAATGTTTATCTTTCAGATTGAAATACTCAAAGTGAACTTTCCAGCCATCATTTTCCGTACTCGAACCGCAAAGTAAAACATCGTTCAATAAAAGCGGCGCGTTTTTCACCGGTCCAAGAAACCCTTCCGGCAGCGGTTCAGGATGGCTCCATGTCTTCCCATGATCGAAAGAACGAATCAAATAACCGCTCCAGTCTTGCACATGAAAACCAACTTTATAGAACAACAACAGCTCCCGCCCCGGCAATTGGAAAAGCACCGGATTATAACAAGCTTTTCGCAAAGTGTCATTTACTCGACCGTCAACAACTTTCACAGGGGCACTCCATGTTGAATCTGAGAGCCTACTCACATAAATGCTCACTTCGGGATGTCCTTCATATTCCCCTCCAAAAAAAGCGGCAACCAATCCTTCCGGAGTTTCAGCAATAGTTGGGGAGTGCACAGAAGGAAAAGGAGCATTGTTATAGATAAATTGATCTACCACAACACCTTGTCTGTAAAAAACATCCGCATTTTCATCTACCTGTCCTTTACTTGATTGAAAAGAAAACAGAAGAAAAATGAAGAGCACGCTTACTACTGCGGAATTATTGATACGGCCAGCCATTCTTTTCATTTCATATATTTTAAAAAGATAATCTCACAAACACGTTACAGCGAGCAAAAATAATAATTTTCAGAAAATCGATTTTTTATGTAGTTTTGTTCCCGCTTTAACAAACTTTTTAAGGAATAGATATATGGCAGAAATTCGGGATTTAAAGAAAGGGAGAGGTTTTTTAGGATTTATAGAGAAAGTTGGAAACGCGTTGCCCCACCCCGCTTCATTATTTGCAATTTTTGCCATCACGGTATTGATCTTATCCTGGATTGGCTACATGTTGGGATGGTCGGCTATTCATCCCGCCACAGGCGAACAGATCGATGTAGTCAACTTGATTTCAAAAGATGGTTTACACAGGATCATACTTGACATGGTTAATAACTACATCGGCTTTGCTCCTTTGGGCATCGTAATGGTGGCGATGTTAGGTATCGGCATTGCTGAAAGCAGCGGATTGATTAGCGCTGCCATCCGGATGTTAGTGATGAAAGCGCCGAAATCCATGCTTACCTTGATCATCGTTTTTGTATCCATCCTTTCCAATGTGGCCTCAGATGTTGGTTATGTATTGATTATCCCGATCGCAGGAGTGATCTTCCATTCTGTGGGGCGCCATCCTATTGCGGGAATGGCAGCCGCTTTTGCCGGGGTAAGCGGCGGGTTTAGCGCCAATTTTTTAATTGGAACAATAGATCCTCTGTTAGCAGGGCTTTCTACCGAAGCGGCGCGCATCATTGATCCCGACTATTATGTCCTGCCCACAGGAAATTACTATTTTATGGCCGTATCAACTCTTTTAATCACAATAGCTGCTACTTGGCTGACCGAAAAAGTAATTGAACCTCGTCTCGGAACCTATTCGGGTGATATTCAATCCGAGAAATTAGAAGGAGTTACCCGTAAAGAACGCAAAGGATTAAAATGGGTCGGGATCGTCTTGTTGATATGGGTTGCTATTTTCCTGATCGGACTTATTCCATCCGATGGCTTCCTGCGCGGTCCCGGACAATCAATTTTACAATCCCCTG
Source organism: Bacteroidales bacterium OttesenSCG-928-B11 (assembly GCA_030267125.1). GTDB lineage: Bacteria > Bacteroidota > Bacteroidia > Bacteroidales > WCHB1-69 > JAGVVH01. Next base: position 13,365 of record JAJDJJ010000051.1, on the reverse strand, counting down.
TTTTAAAAGGATTTATCAGCGTTCTATTTCTGGTCTGCGCGACAATCGGTATTGTTTATGGATTTATTACGGGGGTTTTCAAATCGGATGCTGATGTTATTAAAGGCATGACCTCCAGCTTTAAGGGGATCGTCTCCTTTTTAGTTCTGGTATTTTTCGCCGCCCAATTTGTCGCCTGGTTCAAATGGAGCAATTTGGGTATTATTTTAGCGGTAAAAGGTGCAATGTTCCTTGAAGCTATCAACTTAGGACTTATACCATTAGTAATTCTATTCATTCTGTTCTCAGCATTTATCAATCTTTTCATGGGAAGCGCTTCGGCCAAATGGGCTATCTTGGCTCCGGTTTTCATTCCAATGTTTATGCTGCTGGGATACTCGCCGGAATTATCGCAAGCTGTCTATAGAATCGGTGACAGCATCACCAACATCATCTCCCCGATGATGAGTTTCTTCGCCCTGATCATTGTTTACTTCGAGAAATACGATAAAAAGGCTGGAATCGGAACATTAGTCGCAACAATGCTGCCTTATACCATAGCTTTTTTTATTGTTTGGACTGTCCTGATCATTACCTGGATTCTACTGGATATCCCTCTGGGCCCGGGTGCGGGAATGTATTACGGGATATAGATTAAATATCTCCGATGAATTCTTATATAATTCACAACCCTCATCCCCATTAATACTTACCGCCGCCGCCTATTTTCCCCATTTTTAGTTATTGGGGCTTCCCTGTGTTAAGTCTACTTTTGTAAACCGTAATCGACACACTTTTACGACAATAAAATAAGCTACGAAACACAAAAGCAAATAATAACTAATATTAAAAAAACACAATGAAAAAGACAGCCATTATTTTTGGATCAACAACCGGCAATGCGGAAACGGTTGCGGAAAAAATCGCGGAAAAATTAATCAACAACGACGTAACCCTCATTGAAGTTTCAAAATTAAAATCCACAGATTTTGATGATTATCAAAATCTTATCTTAGGTACTTCAACTTGGGGTTTAGGTGACTTGCAAGACGACTGGGACGGAAAACTTTCTGTTTTGGAAAACAGCAACCTCAATGGAAAAACGATCGCCTTCTTCGGTACCGGTGACTCTTCCTCCTACCCCGATACTTTCGTGGATGGCATGGGCATACTCTACGAAACCGTTAGTGGCAAAGGCGCCAATTTGGTCGGACAATTTCCAGCCGACGGCTATAGCTACGATGCTTCCCGCGCGGAAATCGATGGTCACTTCGCCGGTGTCGCCATTGATGAAGACAACGAAAGTAATCTTACCGACGAACGGTTAGATCAGTGGATCGCATCATTCAAATCAATATTGAATGACTAAAACCACCAAAATCACCCATGCAAGTACTATCCCATCACATTTACGAATATAAAAAAGGGCTGCGACATTTGGTGCTGCACACACTCGGTTCCGAATACCGTAAGGTTGCGGAAGAGCGGCTCAATCAGCAGAATATCGATTATGTCATCCAAATTGTAAGCGCATCGAAGATTAACATATTCTTCGGACGGGGCGAATGTGTGGATGTGATTCGCCGCATCGGAGTGAAAAAACTGCACGAATACACACCCGAGGAGGATTTCATTTTGGGCACCATGCTCGGCTACGACCGTCTCCAACAGTGCCAACGCTATCTTGCAATGCGGAAAATCAGTGAAATCATAGAGGATAATTAGCGCTATTCTTTGGCTTTCGTATCAATCCAAATCGTTACCGGCCCATCGTTAAGAAGCTCCACTTGCATGTCGGCGCCAAATTCACCGGTTTGTATCTCTTTGACAATAAGATTATTGATAGCTTGACAGAACTTTTCGTATAATGGAATCGCCGTTTCGGGTTTTGCCGCCCGAATATAAGAGGGGCGATTTCCTTTTTTGGTAGAAGCATGTAGTGTGAATTGCGACACCACCAAAATCTCCCCTCCAATATCATTAACCGATTGATTCATCACTCCGTTATCGTCATCAAATATCCGCAGGTTCACAACCTTATGACATAGCCATTCGACATCTTCCACAGTATCGTTATCTTCAATACCCAAAAAAATCAACAAACCTTCTTGAATTTGCGATTTAACTTCCCTGTCAATTGTTACCGAGGCTTGACTTACTCGCTGAATTAATGCACGCATGAAACTAAATTTAAAATGCAAAAATAAGAAACATGTTAACACCCATATCTCAACTACTGTTTTCCACACTATCTCATCCCCAGCCTTTTCAAACATTCAACCTTTTCCTTATTTTTGTCTTTCCAATCTAAAAACCCAAAACGATGAATATAGAAGAGGTGCGCGACTATTGTTTATCCTTAGAAAATTCGGAGGAATGTATGCCCTTCGGGAATGACAATGTGGTATTTAAGGTGGATGGGAAAATGTTCGTATTGCTGTCTTTGGAAGCTCCTTTTTGGTTGAATGTGAAATGCGATCCCGAAAAGGCGATTGAACTGCGTGACCACTACTCCGAAGTGCTGCCCGGCTACCACATGAATAAAAGGCATTGGAACACGCTTGACTTAGAAGGCAGGCTTTCCTCATCCTTCATTCGGCAACAAATAGAAAATTCCTATAATCTTGTGCGAAAAAAGAAGAGGTAGCATAGCTTTTTTCCTTACTTTTGCGCGATTTTTAGCAAATTTATCTGCGGAGTTTTTTCGCCCGTGGTTTAATGATAGTATTAAAAAAACAAACCTTGATTTGATGAAACCATTAATCTCTCCCTCAATGCTTTCAGCGGATTTCCTACATCTGCAAAAAGATATACGGATGATCAATGAATCCGAAGCCGACTTCTTCCATTTGGATATTATGGATGGCGTTTTTGTTCCTAATATTTCCTACGGCATGCCGCTGATCAAGGCTATTAAAAAGGCTGCTGAAAAACCGTTGGATGTGCATTTGATGATCGTGCAACCGGAGCGCTATATCGCCGAATTTAAGAAAGTAGGGGCGGATATGCTGACTGTTCACTGGGAAGCGTGCACCCATCTGCATCGCACAGTCCACCAAATTAAGGATGAAGATATGCTGGCTGGCGTAGCGTTGAATCCGCACACACCGGTTTCATGTTTGGAAGACATCATTCAAGACCTGGATTTGGTGTTGATCATGTCTGTCAACCCGGGATTTGGCGGGCAGCGTTTCATTGAAAGATCTTTGAAGCGAATTAGCGATCTTAAAGAATTGATTATCAAAAACAACTCCAATGCGCTCATTGAGGTTGACGGCGGTGTAGGCATAGATAATGCAGAAGACATTGTGGCAGCGGGTGCGGATATCCTTGTGGCTGGCAATGCCGTTTTCGGAGCCGAAAATCCAACGGAAATCATACACAAACTCAAACAGATAGAGATCACCGAAGCATAATTTGTCGATGAAACCCTATCAAATCACCCTCTTTCTATTCGCGGTCATCTTTGTGTTGGCAGTGATTGCGGCACTCTTCCCAAAAGAGGGGTTGACAATTGGCAAGACACAGTTACGTTTTCCCACATTAGAAAAGGTGATGACCCGCAATGAAGCGGAAATCGAGATCATAGATCCAATGGTTGCCTTTCAAGACTCCATCGCACAAGTGGTGCAACTCGAGAAAGAGAGCGAACAAGACACGGTCAATTTTTATGTTAAAATGATAGAACTGAACCCTGCTTCTTTCCATTTTCCCAATGACGACAAAACTTTTTTCGACTCATTTTTCAAAGAGTTGGATAATGCGGAGAAGAAGAACGAGGTGGTTCGAATCCTGCATTATGGTGATTCACAGATCGAGATGGATAGAATGTCTTCCGACATTCGGGCATTTTTCCAAAACAAGTTCGGTGGTGGCGGCCCGGGGCTGATCCCCTTGCAACAAACCATCTCCAGCGCCTCCGTTTACCAAAGCACTTCCGGTGATTTCACCGATTATGCTATTTATGGAACATCATCCCGATCGCGTGATAAATTCTACGGACCATTGATGAAATACCACAAGATTCACAGCAGCGCACATCTTGTCGTTTCTGCCCCGCAACATAAAAAGGCCGATGAAAAACTCCTGTCCTATGAAAAAATCACACTGTTAGTCGATGACTTGAAAGGCGGTTTTCAAGTCAAGATGAAACCCGACAAACAACCTGTCCAAGAGCTAACCATTGATTCAACAGGCACACATCGCCTTGTTTTTGAATTAGACACACCAAACAGACGTTTCACTCTCACCATGAACGGCAATGCCAATATTTACGGCGTAATGGTGGATCATAAATCAGGGGTAGCCGTCGACAACATTCCAATCCGCGGGTCTTCCGGAACTTTCTTTTCTTCTTTGGAGGATTCACTGTTAGCGAAGATGTACAAGGATATGAATGTGGGGATGATCATCATGCAATTCGGAGGTAATTCCGTACCGGGAATATCAGGACAACAAGGAGTTGATTATCTAAAAAAAACAATTGCCACCCAAATCCGGTTCATACAACGTTTATGCCCCAATGCGAAAATTTTATTTATCGGACCATCGGACATGAGTACGCGAGTAAACGGTGTGTTGAAAACTTACACACACTTATCATCGCTGAATGACGCTCTACGAGAAGCTGCCGTGAAAAATGGAGCCGCTTATTGGGACATGTTTAATGTGATGGGTGGAGAAAATTCAATGATTGCGTGGGTGAGCAATGGTTATGCAGGCAATGACTATATTCACTTTACCCCTAAAGGCGCTGCAAAAATAGGCGAAGCACTCACGCAATCTTTCGCTCTGATGTACGATTTTTATAAGGTGCGTCAAAATCTCAAGCACAATGTTTCGTTAGATATACCCAAAGACACATTGGCCCCAAAACCTTTAATTTTTGAAAACCATGAAGTTGAATAAACATATATTATTGTTAATACTTGCCATTTTCTATTTTTTACCGATGATGGCACAACCCCGACAAGTACCCATTGATACGTTAAAATTCGCCAATTTCGAGGATAACAGGCTCTATTTCAACAAAGATTCGTCCAACCTACTCTACTTCCTTGAAAAGTTTGACGAGATGGTGATGACGGGTGAAGGCAACATCAACATCGTGCATATTGGCGGATCACATGTGCAGGCGGGTGTTTTCCCACACCGGATACGTAAAGATATCCTGTTGGCATTTCCCGACTTAATAGGGCGCCGCGGCATGATCTTCCCATACTCCTGTGCCAAGAAATGCAACAATCCGCAGGATTATCGTGTGTCGAAGAGCGGCGAGTTTAGCTTGATCCGTAACGTTTACAATGATTTGGCACGACCATTAGGCGCAACAGGCATAGCGGTTTACACTGGGGACTCTTCCGTACAAATCAAAATCAAGATGAACGATGAGGAACTGCGCTTTGAAACGGAACAGATCACACTTTTCGGTTTTTCCGATAGCGGAACCGTCGTACCGAAAATCATTATCGACAGCACGACCTACGAACCTATCGACCGGGATAGTGCTTTACGAACATTTACCTACCATTTACCATCCGTAATCGACTCTTTTTTTGTTAATATCGACATCATCGACTCCGGTGATGTTTTCACTCTAACAGGGATTTTATTAGATAACAGCAAACCCGGCATCACTTATCATTCGCTGGGGGTAAACGGCGCCAGTGTGCCTTCTTACTTGAAATGCGAATATTTTGTGGATGACATGAGAAATATCAACCCCGATCTCGTAATTTTTGGGCTGGGCATCAATGATGCTTCTGGGGACAATTTCGATACGCTTGAGTTTGTGAATAACTATCTGCTGTTAATGGATAAATTCAAAGAGGCAAATCCTAACTGCTCCTTTATATTCATCACGAATAATGATAGTTACAAACGAATTGCGCGCGGAAAATACTCGGTTAACAAACGTGGCCCGATCGTACGGGAACAGTTCTACAAATTAGCTGACTCCACCGGAAGCGCTGTTTGGGATCAATTTCACATCATGGGCGGACTAAAATCAATGGACAAATGGTATCAGCACAAATACGCAAAGGTTGACCGTGTGCATTTCACCAACAAAGGCTATGAGTTGCTGGGCGACTTATTTTACGCCGCATTCATGGAGGCTTGGACGGAATACAGCGACTTGAAGACCATCAGGCGATTAGGGATTGAAATGGATGGCGAGATGGACGGTTATGCTGGAGAGCCCATTGAAACGGAAAAAAGCGAAGTGTTAGAATAATTGTTATATAACGAAGTATTATAGTATAAAAAATAGCAATGACGTTAGAGAATATCAAATCCTTCTTCTACATCATCTTTTCGTTTGACGAACGTTACCCGCTGCTATTCACACAATTTTACTTCTGGGCATTTTTCGCCATCGTCTTCGCTATTTTCAGCTTAGTTCACAGTCGGCGGTTATTACGAAACGCCTTCCTCTTCTTTGCCAGTCTTTTCTTTTATTATAAAACCTCCGGACTTTTCGTATTAATTCTAATTCTATCAACACTTTACGGATTTTACATTGGAAAACGAATCGGCAAGTTAGAAAAGAAACGACCTCGAAAAACATACCTGGTCATCGGAGTTGTTGTCAACCTATTGGTACTCTGCTATTTCAAATACGCCTACTTTTTCACTGACGTTTACAACAACCTCTTCCATACAGATTATGAGGTGATTAACTATTTGGCTAAATGGGCGAATGATTGGGGTAACAGCACCCGTTTCGATGCCAGTAAGATTTTGCTTCCGGTTGGAATATCATTCTACACTTTCCAAAATATCAGCTATTTGGTAGATGTCTATCGAAAACGTGTGGAACCTGTCTCCAATATTTTAGATTTTGGATTCTACACAGCTTTTTTCCCGCAATTGGTTGCCGGTCCGATCATCCGTGCCAACCAGTTTATACCGCAACTATACAAGAAGTTTTCACTATCCCGCAAACAGTTTGGTATTGCCGTCTTTTGGATACTAAACGGATTACTAAAAAAACTCATTTTAAGCGACTATTTGGCGGTCAACTTCGTGGATCGCGTAATCGACAACCCGATACTTTTTACAGGATTTGAAAATCTGATGGCTATTTTTGTCTATTCGTTACAAGTTTATGCCGATTTTTCAGGATATACAGACATTGCTATCGGCGTGGCAATGTTGATGGGCTTCTATTTACCAATCAACTTCAACTCGCCTTATAAAGCCACCAACTGCGGCGATTTTTGGCGGCGCTGGCACATATCCCTCTCTACTTGGTTAAAGGATTATCTCTACATTCCGTTGGGTGGTAGCCGGAAAGGGAAATTCCGCACACATATCAACTTAATGACCACTATGTTGTTAGGTGGATTGTGGCACGGCGCCAGCTGGAATTTCATGATTTGGGGCGGATTGAACGGTTGTGGGATCATCATCTTCAAAATTTGGCGAAACATGAAGAAATATGCCCGTACTATTCTGACTTTTACACTATTCGCCGGTTTTTCAACATTCAATATCCTATTCCCCCATCCCGCCCTTATGATCGGCACTGTGTGGACAGGCGTCATCTTCTTCGGCACTTTCATCGATCAAATATACTCGCTGATTATCAAAAACAAACCGGTTAAATGGTTGAACCGGGCTTGGTCTATTTTACTGACTTTTGTTTTCATCACCTTCACGCGTCTTTTTTTCCGTTCCGGCTCCAACTTGGATCCGGCGGAAGCAAACCGTATGGCTTGGGAAACTGCTCAGAATATGGTAATGCGCATTGGCGGAAAATGGCAGCTTGACCTTATCCCGCAAATTCTTTACGAATACCGATTCGTCTTTATCCTCTTTTTAGTCGGGATGATTATCCACTGGCTCCCAACCCGTTGGAAACGCTGGTACCGCCTTAATTTTGCCATGCTCCCGATCTGGCTTATTGCAGCCATATCGATAGCCGTAATTTTCTTATCGTATCAGTTTGTAACCGCCGACTTGCAACCATTTATCTATTTTCAATTTTAATTGACGTGTTGGAATTTAAAGATCCAGCACATCGGTATAATCCGGCGTAGTATCAAATACCCGTTTGGCAAACCCGCATTGCGGTACGACTTTAACCTTTCCATCTCTGGCAAAATCCACACATGACGCCACCATCTTTTTTCCAACTCCTTGATTTTGACACACCGGAGAAACACCTGTATACGTAATAACAATTTCATCATCATTCACCCATTCATAAGTCATTTCGCCTATTTCCGAATTATCATCCATGGCAAAAAAGGCGCCTGCTTTACCATTGTCTTTTTGTATAATCTTAATCATAACATTCAATTTTTAACAGTTTAGAATATAACATAATTAAGGAGTGAAAGTTTGATCCCTTTGCCAACAAAAAAATAGTCTCTAAAGTAAAAAATGAATTTAACCACTATGGACACCAAAGAGTACAAAGAATTGTTTTTCAGAACATTCCTCTTTTCACTTTTTACAAACTTTGTTACAAAAAAAGCGAGGAACAATTTCACAATTGCTCCTCGCTTTTTTTGTCCCATCAACCCGTAGATTATTCAGGACTATTCCTTGATACACTTTATTATTGGATCAGTATCTTTTGGGCTGAGACTCCTTCTTCGGTCATAATGCGTACAAGATAAAAACCCTTAGCAAGACTACCTACATTAATTTGGTGATGTGTACCATTTGCCGTTTCATCCAAAACAACTTGACCCAGCATGTTGATTAATGTAACTTGCGTTAAATTTTGTTCTGAAGTAATTGTGAATTGGGTAGTTGCAGGATTAGGTTGAACAGAGAACGTAGTGGTTTCCTTATAATCTTCAATACTTGACCAACCCGGGTTCGGATCTGCTATACCTGACTGCCATACTTCGCCGGTTTTTATATCTTGAATCCAATACACGACTTTCAACGCGTCAAAATCTTCCACCGAATGCTCTGTAGCATGATTTATCGGATTGTTAGCATTGCCCGGTAAACGATAATCTCCATTAAAAGTATAAGTAAATGAGATTGTTACGGGAGTTCCTACTGTCATAGTGGGAAGTGCATCACCACTTGCGCTACTCATAAACTTCTTCATCACATCATAGAACAATGATTCGCCATTCGTTTTTTTGTTCTTTTTGGTCTGTTTTTCCACAATAGCGGCAAAAATGCGCAAATCACTATTCGGTGTTGTGAGAGGTGTGACAGCGATGTCCACTGAAATGGTTTTGTCGTTTCTTGCCACATTACCGGTTGTCATTTTAATGAACGCATTGGCTGTAGCCAATGCATTCAGCTTATCGACACTATAATCAGAAATGCCTTGTGATTTACCATTCACATATAAATCGGGCACACCTTCAACTCCGTAAAAACTTTTTTTCACCCCTCCTTCCGCTGTATAGTATGGATCCCCCGTGCTTGGCCAATTCATCTGATATTTAATATTGGCGTATTTAGATTTATCTGCCGCATTCAATATTCCTTTCAATTTCGCATTACCTGAGTTGCAAGGTGGGCAGGTAGAGCTGGAAAAACCCTCATGCAACACCACTTTGGACACTAATTCGGCAAGAACAAGTATTTCAGCATTTAGAGAATTGTTAGCCGCATCATCTTCCACACCATTAGGATCAGATACTTCCACTAAGAGTGAATAACTTTTCGCTTCGTCCAACTTATATGTTTCGGTAAAAGTAAATTCATAAGTGGCTCCCTCCGCGACACTCAATCCTGTGAAATTCTCCTCAATGGTATTTCCATCGATAGTATATAATGCTGAAAATGAAGTCATTTCCTCTGTACCAATATTTCTCACTACGCCTTTAACAGTTAAGTCGTCATCGATTTCAGCTGCTGAGGGCACATCTAAGGATTTCAATTGTATGTGCGGGCCTTCCAACTCTTCTACAGTTGCTAACGCTTTGATCATAAATACATAAGAATGCCCTTGATCTGCAACGAGATTGATATAATCGGTAGAATTTTTAGTCCAAGCTTGCTTTGCTTCACTTCCACTCGCAAGAGATACCGGATAACCCGCTGCCGATGTGCTAACTTCATATCCAATATACAAGCCTTGTGACGGATCAACAATATAGGGTGTGGATAACTCCACGGTATTCCAACCTCCCACCACATTGGCTACGGTTTGCGTCACAACTTCATTTGAGGATGTGATGTTTGCACCCTGCCTGACAACCACTCTCGCACCGGATATAACTGTAAGAGCTTCGGAATTGATAAAAAACATAATTTTTTCAATGGATTTGATTCTCCCTTCTTGAGAATCAATAAAAGCAATATCATACGCGGTAAATTCCATTAACGGCATTATTGTTGTACCCGTGTTGCCGTTTCCGTAAGTAATCGCTTGCGTCTCGGATGTTAGCCAAGTGATCTCTTGCTGGCTTTCGCCCTTAGCATCGCTTGTGGTTAGATTTTCTTGCGTGGGTTTGAATGACGGATTCAACTCCAATTGTTGCGCCGTGATGCCGCATATCAAGAGCATGGACGCAAAGAAGGTAAAAATTTTTTTCATAATCTTTTTTTTTGAGAATAAATATTGTTTGGGTTTAAGTTTAATAGCGGCAAATATACAATATTTTCAATTCGACGTGAATCGCCGTGCTATTTTATTTTTTACTGGATTTGAATGTTATTTTATACCAGATTCGCAAAGCCCATAAACGCTAATGCCAAAATTCCGGCGGTAATCAAAGCGATGGGAACACCCCGCATGCCTTTAGGCACGTCTACCAAATCTAAATGTTCGCGCAATCCGGCGAAAATAACGATCGCAACGGTGAAGCCGATGGCGGAAGCGATGGCGTAAACTACACTATCCAATATACTACCGGCGAATTGCTGGGTAACCAATATCGCAACTCCCAATACTGCACAGTTCGTCGTGATAAGCGGAAGAAAGATACCCAATGCTTGATACAATGATGGGCTGATTTTCTTGAGAATGATCTCAACCATCTGCACTAATGAAGCGATAATCAATATAAAGGATATGGTTTTCAGAAAAGACAAACCATACGGCACAAGGACATATTGTTCCATGACAGAGGTGGCTAATACGGCGATCGTCATCACGAAGAGTACAGCGGCCCCCATACCCAACGAGGTGCTTACCTTGCTGGATACGCCGAGGAAAGGACATATCCCCAGAAATTGCGCCAAAATGATGTTATTAACGAATACCGCGCCAATGATCATTACAATGTATTCCATAATTATATCGATGTTTTAAAGTTACGCAGGGGACTTCTAAAGATACATTCTTCTCTTATTCGATTTTGCGGGGAGCCGAAGTCCCGTTAAGGGCTCCTTGCAAAACCATTAATAATTGCCGCAAATATAGTGCAATAAACTATTCCATGAAATATTTTTCACGATAAAATTCCATTCATTAGCCCATTTATTTATTTACCTGCATATTAAGTTTTTGAATTTTTCATCGTCCGTTTTTCATCTTTTTCGGCTCTGCAATGGTTTATCTCCCAAAACCACTATCGGCTCATTGACTATTTCGGCTTCTATAAACCAGAATTGCCAAATTCAGACTTTTCAGAGCAACAGTTGCGGTATTAATTCTATTCACTTTCTCTTTTTTTGTTTGCCTATTTAATCAGGAAAAGCCCTCTTTGGATATTGAATCACTCAACGAGTTCAAAATCATATTTTTCAAACTCTTTCCCGTTGATGATGACGGCAACCTGATGAAGTCCGAGATGTAATTTTCTTGTTGTGACCACCTTGAAAGAGTGTTTTCTGGCGACCTGTGTTGTCGAATTAGCAGCGTAGTCTTTTTCACTGATTTTACAGACTTTCTTCGATAGCGTACCGTTCGCTTTTTGGTAATACAAGCCGTATTCGAGTCTCATTTTCGTTTTCTTATTGCTATCATTTACTATGTTAAAGATAAATTCCAACGCCTCTCCGACTTTCACTTCGGGTGTCAAAATACGAAAGTTCTCAACATGTATATTCTTTGTAGAGCCCAGGCCGAATAGCCCCATCACTTCCGGATCGCCTTGTTTGAGAAGTGTTCTACAGCCGTGTTTGATAATCCAATCTACCTCTTCCGACTCTCCTTGCCATCTTTTCACCAAATCAATCACCACTTCAGGATTGTCTTTTGCAATATCATTCAAGTTGTTGGCAACGCTTAATCGCACAAATCTTGCCGGATCATTTTTCAGATTTTCCAAGATAGGAATGATAGGTGCCGGATTTTCTTTCAGATTCGGCAAGGCCATTGCCCAAGGCAGTCTCGGACGGCATCCTTCTGACGCAAGCCGTCTTACTCCCCAATGCTCGTGCTTCGACCAAACCAACATCTGTGCCATCATTTTATCGGGGTATTTGACAATAAATGGATGAGCAACAAATTCACAACTTGCAAATTGGGTGATTCTCTCTATCGCCTTAACAGACGTTTTGTAATCGTCCAGCCCGTATTGTTCTACGTAATTATCCAAAATTCCTCCATACTCCAATGTCAAGCCAAATTTCATGTCGTCTATTTTTGAACAATGAGGATATCTGACTTCTATACAATTGAGCATTTCAAGTATTTTAGCAATGGCATCTTTGTAATCTGACGGAAGAAAGTTTTTCAATACTGTTGCAATGTGGGCGGTACGTTGTTTGAGTTCTCTATTCCGCCACTCGTCGTCCATGATTTGGGATACAAATGCTTTAGTGTCTAAGTCAGGGATTACGAGCTTTAAGTCTTTCGTGAATAGGTCAAAGAATTGCTCGTTGTACATGTTTTTAAAAGGCTCTGCCATATAATTTATTTTCCAATTGTATAATAAACTTCTCTTCCCCAAGAGCATTAGCTATTACCCCCCTCATAAAATAATGATTGAGTGATAGGGGTTAGTAGTTCTAAAACAGACTATCTTCACCTAAAAAAATGAATAATCCCCAGAATAACAACAAATTAATTTTTAGGAGCGCCCTTATTTTGAAATTTCCTAACAATAGCCATCACAATGCCTAACACAATAAAGGCACCGGGAGCGAGCACGAAGACCAAAATACCATCCACATCTTCAATAATGGGGTTTCCGAAAACAGAAACACTTCCCAGCAACTCGCGGCAAAAGCCCATGATAAAAAGCGCCAAAGTGAAACCTAAGCCCATGCCAAGTCCATCCAAAAGGGAATCCAGCACCGAATTTTTACCGGCAAATGCTTCCGCCCGTCCCAATACGATACAGTTAACCACAATTAACGGGATGAACAGCCCCAAACTTGCCGCCAACTTCGGGATATACGCCTGCAAAACCAAATCGACAATCGACACAAATGTGGCTATAATAACGATATAGGCAGGAATTCTGACTTTATCAGGAATAAACCTCTTAAACATAGAGATGAGCGTGTTTGACA
>JAJDJJ010000050.1 GCA_030267125.1 Bacteroidales bacterium OttesenSCG-928-B11 | reverse complement strand
TTGTATCTCTGGTCCTGATGGATATATCCTTGATGAAGATGGTATTTCCGGAGATAAAATTAACTACATGCAAGAACTTTTGGCAACTCGTAACAACGTGGTGGCTCCTTTTGCTACCAAATACCCGAGCGCTAAATTCTTCGCAGGTAAAAAACCTTGGGAAGCTAAAGTTGACATCGCTATTCCTTGCGCAATCCAAAACGAATTGAACAAAGAAGACGCGGAAAAATTAGTTGCTAACGGATGTCAATATGTTATTGAAACTTCCAATATGGGATGTACGGCAGATGCTATCACCTATTTGCAATCTAAGAGAGTTTCCTTTGCTCCCGGAAAAGCAGCTAATGCTGGCGGTGTAGCAACTTCAGGGTTGGAAATGACTCAAAACTCCATGAAACTTTCATGGCCAAGAGAAGAAGTTGATGCTAAATTAGGCGCTATCATGAAAAATATTCACGAAAATTGCGTGAAATATGGAACCGAAAAAGACGGTTATATCAATTACGTGAAAGGTGCTAATATTGCAGGATTTATTAAAGTTGCCGAAGCGATGATCGCTCAAGGCGTTGCTTACTAATCCGATAATGATTTTTTAATATGTTGGGGCAGGGATTGTAAGAGCGGAAAACTTTCGCCTTTGCATCCCCCGCCCCAATTTTTTATACAGCCATGCCCAATGACCGTTGAGACATTTTTTGATCTTTTCCTGAAAGAACTGAAAGAATCACCCGCGATGACCTCGTACTACAAGTTTCTGAGTGATGAAAAATCTTTCGGATTCCGTAAAGCCTATTTTATCCAACGGTTGCAGTATGTTATAAACCAAATTGAAAACAAAGAGCATACAGTTTTTGATTGCGGATGCGGGTATGGGACTACTTGCCTCTTTTTGGCAATGAATGGCATTAAAAGTTTCGGGACAACGTTGGAATTTTATTTCGATCGCATCAACGAGCGGAAAAAGTATTGGGGACAGTTTGGCGATACCGACCTCTTTCAAATTGATTATTCGGATCTGTTTGATCGGAAGATTGAAGAAAAACGGTTTCATTACATTGTCATTCAAGATACGCTACACCATTTGGAGCCTATTGGTGAGGCCGTTGAGATTCTGTCGAATGTGTTGGATGATGAGGGAAAACTGATTGTGATAGAGGAAAATGGACGCAATGTCATTCAATGTGCGAAGCTCTTCCTGCAACGGGGAAACAAACGGATCATCACGATGTGGGATGAGCGTTTGCAGAAAAATATCTTGTTGGGAAATGAGAATATTCGCAGCTTGGAAGAGTGGGGTAGGGTGCTCGCGAAATCACACTTGGAAATTGATCAACCCTCAATCAATTTTATCCGTTACAAATACCCCGCTTCGTATGCTAATGCTTCAATTGAATCCATTGTTGGCCAAGAGCAACGGACGGCACAAAAGTATCCTTTCTTGCGAAACTATTTCTTTTTCGGGATTAACTTTGTGGCGAAAAAAAGAGTTTAACCCGTTTCGCGACTTTTGTTTTCGTGAGGTCTTCTTTCCAAGTAGTTATCCTACCATGAAATATGTGTCGGGATAGTAGTGCGGGGATTCTTTAATGCGTTTGCTTAGGGCAAAGGCCATCGTGAGTGTGCCGATGCGACCGATGTACATGTTGAGTGCAAGAACCAATTTCCCTTGCCAACCGAAATCAGTGATGCAGCCGGTGGAGAGTCCGCTGGTGCTGAAAGCGGAAACCGACTCGAAAATGATGTCTAAAAAAGCTACCCGCGGCTCGAAAATCGCCAAGGCAAAGCAGGAGATAAAAATCAATATGACAGACATGATGACGATAGAGTAGGATTTATCCACGATATCGAACGGGATGGTGCGTTTGTTAAATTCAATTCTTTTCTTTCCTTTTATGGTGCCAATCACCGATTTTATCAATACAAAGAAAGTTGTTGTTTTGATTCCTCCGCCTGTTGATCCCGGCGAAGCGCCAATGAACATCAATAGCATGGTGATCAGCAACCCGGGAATGGCAATGGTGCTCACATCGATGGTGTTGAAACCGGCGGTGCGGGATGCCACCACTTGGAAAAGAGACCGGAAGAATTTGTCGAAAACCGAATTGCTATTGGCTAACGAATGGTTGTATTCTGTAGTGAAAAAAATCAGAGTGCCGGCCACAATAATCCAAAAAGTAGTGATGAGTACGATCTGCGTGCCGGGCATGATCTTTTTCCATTTATACTGTCTCCGTAATTTGATGTATTTCGGGCTGAAAAGGTCGGTGAGAGCCAAAAAGCCAATCCCGCCGATGAGCACCAATAACATGATGATGGTTTGCGGGAAATAGCTGTTGTGTATCGTCATGTCCATTAAGTTGTCATCCCATAATGAAAACCCTGCGCTGTTGAATGCGGTGATGGTGTGAAAAAGCGAACAGAAAAACGCGTCGCCGGTGCTGTCGAACGCATCGTTGCCCTGCCAACAAACGAAAAGTAAAATACATCCCATCGTCTCGATCAGAATCGTGGCGGCAAAGATGGACTTCAAAAGTCGGAACGAATCGGTGCCTTTGTCGGTGGCAAGCAAGTCGCGAACAAGATGCTGGTAACGAAGTCCTGTCTTATTTCCCGAAAAGAATGCGGAAAAGAAAGTGGCGAAGGTCAATATACTCATTCCTCCTAATTGCACGAGCAGCATGATGATGATCTGTCCTTTGAAAGTGAAGTCATGGGCCGTACTGAGTACAGAAAGTCCGGTTACGCAACTGGCGCTGGTAGAGGTAAATAGAGCATTAATGAAAGTGATGCCCTGCGTGGTCATCTCGGGCAACAAGAGTAACCCGGTGCCGATCGCGATCAAAACCAGGAATGAAAGCAACATCAGCCCCGGTGGCGAGATGTGTAAATTTCCCAGTTTGGTGCTCGCCTTTGACAGCTCGATGATTACCATCACGAAGAAATAAATTTGGACGAATAGAAAGTAAAGATCCTCAAAACGTTCTCCTTTGAAAAAGTCGAAACTGAACGGCAAAACGGCGAGAGAGATGAAATGAAGGATGAGCAAGAGGATAATGATGAATTCAACGAATGACCCTTTAATGTAATTCTTGCGTTGCAATGAATAAAGCATTAAGATGAAATACTTTGCAATGTAGAAAAGTAAGCTGTAATTGACGGCTTTATGAATGAGGGATTTCACCGTTATATCCACTTGAAATCCATAATAGTAGATAAGGGCGCCAATAGTGGTGAAGGAAATGGTAACACTGGCAATGTTTAATAGTAAAATGACAATTTTCTGATATTTGACGACATGCAAATCCAACTTCAGCCTGAAGTCGCCAACCGTTTTGTACTCCATCTTTAATTACTGGTTGATTTTGATGAAATTCTCAATATCCACAGTTTTTCCAAAAAGGACGAACACATCTTTTTCTTCAATTACAGTAGAATTTTCGGGCACCCCGATGATATGTTCTTTGGTGCCGATTTTATTATTGTCATATTCAGTGAAGGCGCGGCGGATGGTGATGAGACTCAGTTTGTGGTTTTCACGAAAATCGATCTCGCCGAGTGTCATCCCAATCAATCGGGTGGGGGTGAGTATTTCAGCCACTCTGTACTCATCGGGGAGTTGCAAGAATGTGATCATGTTGGGGTTGAGTAATTTTTCGGCAAACAATGTTCCGATTTCGTTTTCCGGTGATAGAAATTCCGTGATTCCCATCTTTTCCAAAATGATCCGTTGACTCTCGCCCATGGAACGGCAAATGATTCGTTTTACACCCAAATCCATCAGATTGGCGGTGCAAAGCAGCCGGGCTTCGAAATCGTTGCCAATAGCCACAATCACGGCGTCGAAGTCTTGTATGTTCTCCCCAATCAATGCTTTTTTGTTGGTGGCGTCAATGGATACCGCATACGCCACGTCATCTGAAATATCTTGCACTAAATTGATGTCGGAATCGATGACTAATACCTCCGCTCCTCGCATGGAGAGCGCTGTGGCAATCGCCGAACCAAACAGCCCGGCTCCGATTACAGCAAATCTCTGTATACTCATTTTTTTAAAAAATTTGATGGGCGCAAAAGTACATGAAAAAAAATGATCCACAACTTCATCGCGGGACATAACCATGCAGATGCGATTTTACTTCCCGGTTTTATCAGTATAAGAAATTGTTGTACGGATAAATTTGGATATGCAGTTTTTTGATTTCCTCATACAGCATTTCCCGAAATTCCTCTAAGTTTTCTTTCGTTTTGGCAGAGATAAAGATGCTTTTCGTCTTGCTTTTTGCCATCCAAGTCTGTCGCAGTTCATCTAACGTAATGTTGCACTTCTCTTTTGGAGTCAAATCATCTTCCTCTTTTTCAATCCAAGAGTAGTTGTCGATTTTGTTGAAAACGGTGATCACAGGTTTGTCTCCGGCATTAATTTCTTCCAGTGTGTTGTTGACTACTTCAATTTGTTCTTCAAACTCAGGATGGCTAATGTCGACGATGTGCAATAGCAGATCGGTCTCCCGTATTTCATCTAATGTGGATTTGAAAGATTCCACCAATCCGGTAGGAAGTTTGCGGATAAAACCCACGGTGTCGGAAAGTAAAAAGGGGAGGTTGTTGATAACCACCTTGCGGACCGTAGTGTCTAAGGTGGCAAAAAGTTTGTTCTCTGCGAAAACATCCGATTTACTGATAAGATTCATGATGGTTGACTTGCCAACGTTGGTGTATCCCACTAAAGCCACTCGTACAAACTGTTCCCGATTTCTACGTTGTGTGAATTTTTGGCGGTCTATCTCTTGCAGTCGAGTTTTAAGTAATGAAATGCGATCCCGAATGATACGACGGTCGGTTTCGATCTCCTTTTCGCCGGGACCGCGCATTCCAATCCCGCCGCGTTGTTTTTCCAAGTGTGTCCACATGCGGGTCAATCGAGGAAGAAGATATTGATATTGCGCTAATTCCACCTGTACTTTAGCGTGTGCCGTTTGTGCCCGTTTGGCGAAAATATCCAAAATCAACCGGGTGCGGTCGATGACAGTGCATTTCAGCACGTGTTCGATGTTGCGGGTTTGCGACGGGGAAAGCTCGTCATCAAAAACGGCGAGTTCGATTTTGTTCTCAGTGATATAATCCGCCACTTCCTGTAATTTTCCCGAACCTAAATAAGTTTTGGGATCAGGATGTTGCAGATTTTGAATCACTTTTTTTTCAGGTATTCCGCCGGCGGTTTCTACTAAAAAAGCCAACTCGTCGAGGTATTCATTCGTCTTCTCAAAAGGAGTTTCGGGGGTAGCCACACCGACTAATATGGCCCGTTCAGCTCCAATATCATTCGTTAAATTCATATACTATATTTGAGGCGCGAAAATAATGATTTCCATAAATAGAACGCTGTTGTTGTCAGCGTTTATCGTTCAAACCATTTTTTAAATTCCTTCACTTTCGCCCGGCTGACCACCACGCGCTCGGGAATTTCGATGGAGAGATTGATGGATAGTTTGTTGCCAAACCATAAAGTCATGTCTTTGATGGCGTTGCGCGAGATGATAAATTGACGGTTTACTCTGAAAAACTGGCGGGGATTCAGACTGGCCATCAACTCGTCTAAAGTGAGGTCGCTGAAATAAGTTCTATTTTGAAAAGTGAAAATCTTTACCCGTCGATTCTCCGAATAAAAGTAACCGATGTCCTGGGTGTTGACCGGGATCAACTTGTCGCGTTCGGGAAAAAGAAAACATGACTTATAGATCGGACTTTGTGCCATTTCTTTCATTTGCTCGAGTAGCTGGCTGACCGATTTTTTGTCGAATTTGCTCTCTTTGGAAATTCGCCTGAATTTCGCAAGGGCGCGTTGCAGGTCGCTTTGGTCGATCGGTTTGAGCAGATAGTCAATGCTGTATACCTCGAAAGCGCGTAAAGCATATTGATCATAAGCTGTGGTGAAGATAATCGGGCAAGTGACTGTCACTTCGTCGAAGACGGAAAAAGATGGTCCGTCAGCTAAATGGATGTCCATGAAGAGCAAGTCAGGCATGGGGTTGTGCAAGAGCCAGTCAACACTCTCTTCGATGGATTGCAGTATGCCGACGATCTCCAGGTCGGGGGCTTCCACCTCGATCATTCCCTTTAATGTTTGAGCCATAACATGCTCGTCTTCAATAATTAGTGTTTTCATTTTTGACTAAGGGTAATAATACGGTAAATTTATTGTCGGACTGCCGTATGGTGATGGGTTTTTTGAATTTCAACAGGTAGCGTTCGTTAAGGTTTTTCAGCCCGATACCCACACCGTGTTCTTTCATCTTTTTGGGTTGTATGATATTGGAAACACAAAGCCGGTCGTCCACCGTCGTGTATATGTTGATGGTGAGATTCGATTTTTGCGTGATCATGTTGTGCTTGATCGCATTCTCAATCAACGTTTGAATGCTGATAGGAATGGATGGATAGTTGAGGTATTTCTCGTCGATGTCGAAGTTGAACCGCAGGTTGTCGCCGTAACGGATTTTCATCAGTTCACAATAAGCATGTGTAAAATCTAATTCATCTTGTAATGGAAGTAATTCTTTGTCTTGCAGTGTGTAACGGAATACATTGGAAAATTTCTGTACATAATTTTCAGCCTCTTCGGGGTCGGTGCGGATAAGCGATTTCAACGTGCCTAACGAATTGAAAAGAAAGTGAGGGTCAATTTGGTTTTTCAATGCTTCGTAACGGGTTTTGATATTTTCAGCACTTAATTTCTCATACTCAATTGCTATTTGTTGTTTCTTGAACGATACAAAGGAGAGCATGCAAACGAAGAGCGTCAATAGCGAGATGAGTAAATAGCGGATAAGGTTTCCGATCAAAAACCGGCTTAGCAATGTCTGCTCTCCAAAAATGAGGAGGTGGGTATGGGACAATAGTATGGCTAAAACTAAGCTGGCGCCTATGTTTATCAATAAGACTTTCAGGGTTTTGCGCTTTTTGTCTCCATATTTTCGGATGACAAGCGAGTTGATTGTCATCATGACGTATGTGTAGAGAGCCGTAGCGAAAAAACTGAAAATGAAGAGCCCGTAGTTGAGTTTGATATAATTTCCGGGAACATCCACAGGGATCTGTATAGCACTTCTTCCTAAGAAAAAAATCAGGATATAAAAAATGTTTAATATCAGTGCGATAAAGATCGAAAAGAAGATGTTGTCCCGATGTTTTATGGGAAAAAGATTGTTTTTATTCATTTAAAAGCATATATATTGTTTGATTTAACGGCCCTATAATCAGCCGATTTTAGTAAATTTTTCGTTTGTTGCTCCATGCAAAACCGAAATGCAAAAATAACAGTTCTGCTGAAATAAGGGATGATCTCCATTGTATTGTCACTCAGCGAGGGGTGTGCGATATATTCTACATTGTCAATGATTAGGATGTCGAAAATATATTGCGCGCAATGATCCTTGTATAAAGTGTAAGTTAGCTGGATTTTCCCAATGAAATGAAAGTTCTCTTCTTTTGTCACAACGTGATTAATTACAAAATGGTTCATGGGTTTAATTTTAAAAACGAGGCAAAAATATCTCTGTTCAGCCTGGAATAATGTTAATTATGGGTGAAATGGGGAAAATGAGGGATGAATGGATAAAATAAAGGTTGAATGGAAAATCGTGAGGGGAAAAATCTTATCTTTGCACACCTTTAAAAGAATGGTTTTTGATTGTAAGTATCTATAAAGTAACATATTAAAAAAATAACAGCATGTCAGAAAAAATATCAACGAAAGTGAAACCCGGCGTAGCGACCGGATCGGCAGTACAAGAAATTTTCAGAATCGCAAAACAAGAGAAGTTTGCTCTACCGGCAGTGAATGTGGTAGGTACCGACTCAGTGAACGCTGTGATGGAAGCGGCCAAGGCTGTTAATTCTCCCGTGATCGTTCAATTTTCCAACGGTGGAGCGATTTTTTATGCAGGGAAATCATTAAGTAATGAAAATGAATTGGTTGCGATCAAAGGTGCGATTTCCGGCGCGATTCATATTCACGAGATGGCTAAAATGTATGGAATTCCTGTGATTATCCACACCGACCACACTGCCAAAAAACTCCTTCCTTGGATTGATGGGCTGTTGGATGCGGGCGAACAGTTCTATAAAATCCACGGCAAACCGCTTTTTAGTTCACACATGCTGGACCTTTCCGTTGAGTCATTGCGCGAAAATGTTGAAATCTGCAAAAGATATTTGGAAAGAATGGCGAAAATCGACATGTTTTTGGAGATAGAGTTAGGTATCACTGGTGGTGAAGAGGATGGCGTGGATAATACCGATGTTGAAAATTCTAAACTATACACCCAGCCCGAAGATGTGGCATACGCTTATGAGGAGTTAATGAAGATTAGCCCTAACTTTACTATTGCGGCTTCTTTCGGGAATGTACATGGTGTCTATAAACCGGGCAATGTTCGCTTGGAACCCATCATCTTACGTAATTCTCAAAAATATATCGAAGAAAAATTTGGAACGAATCCCAATCCGGTGAATTTTGTTTTCCACGGCGGATCTGGCTCCGAACCTGAGAAAATTGCAGAAGCTATTGATTATGGAGTAGTTAAGATGAATATTGATACCGATACTCAATGGGCTTTTTGGGAAGGTGTGATGAATTATTATAAGAAAAATGAAGGTTATCTGCAAAGCCAAATTGGGAATCCCGAAGGCGAGGATAAACCGAACAAGAAATATTATGACCCGCGTGCTTTCTTACGCGCAGGTGAGCAATCAATTGTTGAGAGATTGAAAGTCGCATTTAAGGATTTGAATGCGATAGATCGTTTCTAAAACGAACCGATTCTCAGTTTCTAAACTTTAAAATGGCCTTTTCTAAAACCGCGATTCCCTCTTCTAATGGAAGTACGGGAGTGATGCGGTTTTTTCCTTGGTAGACCACCACTTTATTGCCGGATGCTCCCACGATTCCAAAATCTGCATCAGCCATTTCGCCGGGGCCATTTACCACGCAACCCATCACGCCGATTTTCAATCCGGGAAAGTGTGAAAACCTCTCTTCCGCGATTTTGATAACCTTTTCAATGTCATAATCGGTGCGAGAGCAAGTGGGGCAGGAGATGATTTCGGTTTTGGAGATTTTTATCCGGCAAGCTTGCTCAATGGCAGCTGTTAGCTCTTGCTGTTGTTCAGATGAAAAATGACGGTTTTTAACAATAATACCCTTTAGTTTATGACGGAAATGCTCGTATCCGCTAACCGCGCATGCTCCGGCAATCCATCGGTCATAGTCTTCTTCGTCATAAATATAGTGTAGGATTTCGTTTTCGATAAAATAGTGATGCTGAAAATCAGAGGCGGCGAATTGGATGAGATGATTGGCAAACGGAATCTCATCCTCGGGTTTTTCGGTAAGAGAGACACGGATTGTACTGCCGACACCCTCTAATAGCAACGCCCCGATTCCGACGGCTGATTTTACCCGTCCCGCCAAACCATAGCCCGCCTCAGTCACTCCAACGTGCAGCGGATAGATGCTTCCCCGCATCTCCATCTCTTTGTGGAAGATTTTATACGCTTCCACCATGGTGTAGACGTTGCTGGACTTTAAGGAAAATAGAACATTCTCGAAATCAATTTCTTCGCAGATGTCGATCCATTCGATGGCGGATTTGGCCAAAGCTAATGGCGTGTGGCCGTAACGTGCTATGATCCGGTCAGACAGTGATCCTTGATTCACCCCGACTCGAATTGCCGTGCCCCGTTCTTTGCATTTTTCGATTAGCGGTCGCGCACGCGCTTTCATGTGCCGGAAAGCATCGTCATGCTCTTTTGCAGAAAAATCGTGCTGGTTGTTGTTTTTCTTGTCCGTGAAATTACCAGGGTTAATCCGTATTTTATCGACAATGCCGGACAGCATTTCCGCAATTTCGGGGTTAAAGTGAACATCAGCGATGATAGGGAAGTCGTAGCCGAGTTTCCGAATCTCATCAACAATGGTTTGCATTGCTTTCACGTCTTCACGGCTCGGGACGGAGATACGTACCATTTTGCCGCCATTTTCAACGATACGCAACGACTGATTTATCGTTTCTTGCACCGACCGGGTGTTTGTATTGGTCATTGACTGTGGAATGACCGGGAGATTTTCGCCGATGGAAATATGTCTGATATTAACTTTTTTAACCTTCATTACAAGTGTTTTATAGATGAAAGAGAGGTTGCAAAAATACATCAAAAAAGATGAGGGATGGTGTTTCGTATTTTTTTCTTCATATCCGTGCGTTGCGAAAAGAAAAAAATGTATTTTTGCAGCCGCAAATCGGGATATAGCGTAGTCCGGTTATCGCGCCTGCTTTGGGAGCAGGAGGTCGCAAGTTCGAATCTTGCTATCCCGACCAAAAGACGAACCGGTTCCGTAGCTCAATGGATAGAGCAACTGCCTTCTAAGCAGTAGGTTGATGGTTCGATCCCATCCGGAATCACAAGAAAAAATGGAGGATATTCCCTCCATTTTTTCTTTGCCGGTATAGGGCTTTCTGAAAATACCCGGGTCGTATGAGACTAAATATAAATATTGGTTAATCGATATAAGGAATAGTAGTTATCCTTCTCACCTCTAAGTGTGACCCTAAAAGAATCGCATTACTTCTTTTTCTTCGAAACTAATGTCAACTCTTTCGCTATGGCGTTGAGGTTCGTCTCTTCGTCGGTTTCGGGAACAATAACGATGCCGTGGGGTTGTGGCCGCGTGTTATCATCTACATGGACAAACGTGGCAAATCCTTCGCAAAACAAATCCTCAGGCGTACTATCCTTATACACTTTGCAATAAACAGTAAGTGTGCTTCTGCCGTTGGAGATGATTTTGCTCTCGAAAGTCAGGATGTCGCCGGAATGGATCGGATGTAGAAATTCCATGCCGTGGATTTTTAGACAAACCGTATTTTGTGGTGGTAGCGCAGTGGCTACAGCTACAAAACAGGATTCCACAAACCATTCGGAGCAACGTCCGGCAAACAAGGTTTTGTGATGATTGAGATCTTCGCTTTTCACCAAGCGGCGGGTCGAAAGTGCTTTTAATGCCATGTTTTTTGTCTTTAAATAAGGGGGCAAAGATAGTGCTTAAAATTCAAAGCAGAGATGTGAAATATAAAACCATTTGACGGATGTATTTAGCCATATCAAAATAGTTGTACGGCAAAAATATAAATTATTCTCCGCGTTTTTGCATAGCTACATCGTGAAATTATTGATTGCCATCATATTTGCTTTTTTCTAAAAACACTCTTGGATCCTTCATCTCAATAATATCAAGTATTGCTTGTTTCTTATCTGTACTATAAATATCCTTTGTGCTGATTTGAGAGAATAAGGTGAATTTGCAAAGTAATAAAACGAGAAAAAATAGCTGTTTCATAGATTTCTTTTCAATTATTTTGTTTTACACTTGCATTTGATTGTACCTCTCTCTCTCCGTTTAGCCTCATCCTTTGTACTATTTCTGAAACGGGTGCTTTGTGACAGGGAATTTTGCCATTGGGTGGTAATCACCGGTGAGGCCGATGGGTTGGGCGTTGCGGATGTTGTGAACGATTTCGATAGAGCTGCGTGCCTCTTCCAAACCAAAACCGCGGCCTGCCAAGATCTCTTTGTAACTCTCTGTGTGTAAATCAGTAAATCCACCGCTGAACTCAACCTCTTTATTTCCAATCGTGATGGAACGATAGGTGCGCATACCGTTTGCCACAGCATTTTGTGGAAGATGATCCGCATTGATGCTTAGGAAATAACGTACCCTTGCTTTCTCAAATTCCAAATAGCCGGCAACCCGGTCATGCGAGGAGATGTGGACGATGTTCCGGGTTACTTTGCCGAAAACCCACGCCAGCATATCGTAGAAATGGACACCAATGTTTGTGGCAATTCCTCCGCTTTTCAAATCATTGCCCTTCCAACTGGCATAATACCAATTGCCGCGGGAGGTGATATAGGTTAAATCCACATCGTAAATCTTCCTTGGGTCGCCATTTTCCACCTCTTTTTTCAAATTTTTGATGGCATCATGCAAACGGAGTTGTAAGATGTTGTATGCCTTGCCTTCACTTTCAGCTTCGATTTTCTGCAATGCGTCAATGTTCCACGGATTCAACACCAACGGTTTTTCACAGATGACATCGGCACCGAGGCGAAATCCATAGCGTATGTGAGCGTCATGCAGATAGTTGGGCGTACAGATTGAGAGGCATTCCACACGGTTGTCGCTTTGCATGATCTTGGAGCAATGCCGGTCAAAAAGCTCCATCTCCGTAAAAAAAGAAGCCTCAGGGAAGTAACTGTCGATGATGCCCACGCTGTCACGCGTGTCATACGTGGCGGTCAGGCGGTTGCCTGTCTCTTTGATGGCTTTCAGATGTCGCGGTGCAATATAACCGCCCAATCCCATTAATGCAAAATTCTTCATAATTATAATCTTCCATCAATAACCGAACGGTCCAATGTTCCTTTCACATCGTAAACCACATGGTTCTCCTTGACTAAATTATTGATATTTAGTGTGGAGAATTGATTGTGAGCAACAGCGAGGATCACGGCATCAAATTGTATGTCAAGTTTTTCGATATCTTTAGAGATAATATCAATGCCGTATTCATTGCGAATTTCTGTGGGATTGGCCAATGGGTCATATACGGTAATATTTTCCGAATATTCACGAAGTGTGGCGTAAATGTCCACCACCTTTGTGTTGCGGATGTCGGGGCAATTTTCTTTGAAAGTGATCCCAAGAAGCAGGATATGTGCGTTTTTAACAACTATACCTTTCTTATTCATCAGTTTTATGACCTGATTGCCCACATACTCGCCCATGCCGTCGTTGAGTCTGCGCGCCGCTGACATCACCCGAGGGAAAACGCCGTAAACCTGCGCTTTTTGGATGAGGTAGTACGGGTCAACACCGATGCAATGGCCACCAACCAAACCCGGTTTCATTTTGATGAAGTTCCATTTGGTGGCGGCGGCTTCTAACACGTCGTTAGTGTCTATACCCATGGCGTTGAAGATGCGTGCCAGTTCGTTCATGAAGGCAATGTTGACATCGCGTTGCGAGTTTTCAATGATCTTGGAGGCTTCGGCCACGCGGATAGACGGTGCCTTGTGTGTGCCGTTCAACAACACGGAGTTGTATAATGCGTCCACAAAATCAGCGATTTCCGGCGTGGAACCGGAAGTCACCTTCACAATTTTTTCCACCGTGTGCTCCTTGTCGCCGGGATTGTTCCGCTCGGGAGAGTATCCGGCAAAGAAATCCTGGTTAAAGACCAATCCCGAAACCCATTCGATCACAGGGATGCACTCCTCCTCAGTTACACCCGGATAAACGGTTGACTCATAGATTACCACATCGCCTTTCGAGATGACTTTGCCCACATCGTTGCTGGCGCCGAGCAACGGATCCAGATTCGGACGGTTGTTGGTGTCTACGGGTGTGGGAACAGCAACGATATAAACATTGCAATTCGCAATTTCTTCCAAACGATCGGTGCAGGAAAAACCATTGTCAATGGCATTTTGCAGATCCCGGTCGGAAACTTCGCCGGTGTGGTCACAGCCTTCCATCAACTCCTTGACACGATGATGGTTTTTGTCATAGCCGGTCACTTTGTGTTTGGTGGACAATAGACGGGCAAGCGGAAGCCCCACGTAGCCCAAGCCAATCACGGCGATATGGAGCTCCTTGTTGTTGATATGTTTCATGTGTAATTGTAGATTTTAATTTAAATGCGGCCTTTACAATATAAAAGGCACTCAAAAAGAATCGAATAGTAACAAAAATATTGTTGTTGATGAAAATAAAATTACACGAAATGCTCTGAAATTCTTTTCATTTCGGTTTGCACATTATGCCCTTCGTAAAGAATACCGTAAATCGCTTCGGCGATGGGAATGTAGACATCGTAAAGTTTGTTGATTTCATGGATGCAGCGGCAGGCGTAGTAGCCTTCGGCGATCATGTTCATCTCCATTTGTGCGATACGAACACTCAACCCGTGTCCGATCATGTTGCCAAAGAGGCGATTCCGGCTAAAGCTGGAGTAAGCTGTCACTAACAGGTCGCCGAGATAAACAGAGTCAGAGATATTACGGTTGGGGTTGGGGTAAAGTTCGGTGACAAATTTTTCCATCTCCTTGACGCAATTGGCGATATAAGCGGCTATGAAGTTGTCGCCATACCCCAAGCCACTGTAAATTCCCGCACCGAGCGCATAGATATTTTTGAGCACGATAGAGACTTCTGCTCCCATTATATCATCGGAAGTGACAGCCTTTACATATCTGTTTGTGAAAAACTTGGCGACGATTTCGGCTAATTCTTTATTCTCCGAGGCAGCGGTCAGGTAGGTGAAACGCTCGCGGGCGATCTCCTCGGCGTGCGATGGACCGCTGATTAGCGATAGGTTGGACATCGGCACATTAAATTCACTCACTAAGTAATCGGTGATCAACTGCATCGTTTCGGGAATGATCCCTTTGACTGCGTTGATGATCTTTTTTCGATTTAACTTGGTTTTCTTGAGCGGTGCCAGAGTCTGATGGATAAACGCCGAAGGTGAAACAATCACCACGTAATCGGCATGTGCCACTACTTTGCGAATATCGGTGCTGATATTTACATCCGCAGGATTGATGTAAACAGAGCTTAAATAGAGCGGGTTATGTCCAAATTTGGTGATCCCCTCCACAATCTCCTCCTCGCGTACCCACCAGTGGATGTGTTCCAAGTTGTCAGTTAAGATTTTAATGATGGCTGTTGCCCAACTCCCTCCGCCAATTACCGCTACTCTGTAGCGCAAGCGGGTTTTCTTCCTTCGCAATGGGTTGATCCTTTGATCAATCATAACTCTCCTTAGTTTGGTTTTTAACTTTTTTTAAGGATGCAAAAATAGTAAAATTAGTGAGAAGTATAAAGAAGCAGGAAAATCTGTTCAACTCTTTTTTAGAGGTGTTATACAAAATTCAAAATTTTAAAAATTGAATGATACTCTATGCTCAATATTTGCTTGCCACGAAGAAACAGAGAGCACGGAGAAAGCCCTTGTTTCATTTATTCCTGTTATGATATTATTGCTGTCCGGTAAAGATTTGAGAAAATAAAAACGAGAATTTTCAATTGAAATATTTGAATTTGCTCAAATACCTTTCGGCAAGGACTTTATGTGTTGAAAATAGGTTCGGGAGTGCGAAAATTCATCAAAAATTAGTGGGATAAGTATTAGTCGAGAGGCATAAGTGAGAAAAATTTTTTTCCGAGCAACCATTTGAGAGTGGAAATTGTATATATTTGAAGCAGTTTTTTACAAATCAAATTTTTAAGCGATGAAAACAAGAACTATGATCTTCGTATGGATAATCTTATCCATGTTCACTGCGGTTGCGCAAGAAGAACAAAAAAATGGTGGGAAATTTACTTCTCTGTCAACACTCGTATTTGATGTAAATAATATCAGTGCGAATTTCCAATCCTGTGGCGGAATTTCCAAGTTAGGGGATAAACACCACTATTTCGTGCCTAAGACAGATTCGGTATCCACTATCTTTGCTTCCACTCTTTGGATTGGCGGGAGAGATTCTTCCCGCGAATTGCGATTAGCGGCAAATCGCTTCCGGAACAATGGCAGCGATTTTTGGACTGGCCCGTTGTCGACAATAGATGCGACTATCAGTCCTGAAACGAGCGCTGATTGGGATCGATTTTGGGTGATAGAAAAGCGAGAGATAGAGGAGTTTTTAGCTTCCGGAGGAACACAAATCCCAAATTCTATTTTGGAGTGGCCAGCCCACGGTGATATTTCTGTGGGAGAGGATTATTATTTGGCTCCTTTCCACGATGTGAATAATGATGGTAAATATAATCCCTACGATGGCGATTATCCTTTAGTGAAAGGAGATCGAGCCGCCTTTTTCATTTTCAATGACGCTTTAGAACCGCATACTGAATCGGGAGGTGCTACCATTGGTGTAGAAATTCACGGTATGATATATGCATTTGATGCCCCGCAAGACGAAGTATTGAATAATACAATTTTTGTGAATTATAAAATCATCAACCGGTCATCGAAAACGTTATATGATACATACGTCGCTATATGGACAGATTTTGATATTGGTTATTCAAGGGATGATTATATAGGATGTGATGTGCAACGAAGTGCCTATTTCGGATATAACTCTACAATGAAAGATGATTTATATGGTGAAAAAGCCCCCATTCAGGCAGTCGTGCTATTAGGCGGCCCGACAATGGGTGCAGATGGTACCGATAACCCGAAATATGAGATTGATTCCGTAAATAATGATGGGTATTGCCAGCAATTTGTTGGACAAGGGAATAACCAATATGCCATTAACGGAACTAATTTTGGAGATGGAATTGTGGACAATGAAAGAATGGGGATGACCCATTTCATTTATACCACGAATGACGCTAGTGTGTTAGGAGATCCGATACATGATGATGAATACTATAATCTATTGAGAGGATGTTGGAAGAATGGGCTAGGAATTAGATATTCTTTCTCGAACGGAATGCCCGGGCAAATTTATTATTGTAATCATGCCTATACAGGAGTAAGTAATCCTTGTAATTGGGGGATGGGTGACATTAATGCGAATCCGGAGGAAGATTATGGCGAAGGCGGTTGGACGCAATATAACTACGGTGCAGCTCCCAGCGATTTGAGAGGTATCGGTAGTATGGGGCCGTTTACCTTTGCCGCCGGTGAAACGGTTGAAATAGACTTTGCCTACCTTACTGTTTTTCCGGAAGATTCAACTACCCGTTTTGCTAAATTAGGTAGCAATATTGATAGCTTGAGACAATCCTTCCACAACGGCAAAACACCTTACGGACAAGATTATGTTATGACATTAGGCATGCCCAATAAACCGAAGCAAACTACCATAATCGAAATTATCCTTTTTCCCAATCCTGCTTCAGAAACAGTCACGATTCAGCTGAAAAATAATGACCAGCAATTAGGGATAATAGAACTATATGATGTTTTCGGGAAAAAGATCCTGACCGACCGAACAGCTGGCAACGAACGTCAAATAACAATTAAAAACCTTGCCTCCGGAGTCTATTTTTGTAGAATTTATTCCGACACAAAACAAATATTGGGGACGTATAAGATAATTAAGAAATAGGTGAAATGAACAGAATTGATTAACAATATTCCTGTCATTTATCAAAATATAAAACTATGGACAAAACAATTAGCGTCTTTTTGCTTTTACTCTGTCGCGAAGCGGTATTTGCGTAAACGGAGGATGTTCAAAAAAAACTTTCCTCAACATCGCTAACGGTAGATTTTTCATCGCAAGCTGCTGATTGAAACTTACTCATTGCCACCCCAATTGAAATACCCCTTTCCTCCGATCAGGAACTCATAACCTTTCGCAGGCCGTAACATGGCGCTTTTGTGGGAATGTCCCGGCTTGATGAGCGTGATTTGTGTCACTTGAAAATGGTGGGATAAAAATGGCGCTATCGCGTTTGAATCGATGCTACCTAATAATTCGCCAATATTCAAATGGTTATTTTCAATGATTCCATAGAAAATGGCGGATTCGCCGTGGAGTGATAGCTGATAAAATCCAGCGTCGGGATTGGTGTTCTCTTTTTCGGCAAATTGAAAATGGCGGGTAGGGTAGTGGATGGCATATTCGGTTTTCAACAGTTGCCTACGATGGTGGTTGTATTGCTCCGCATTCAAAGGAGCAAGCTGGAAACAGGGAGATGATTCGGAGATATTATTGTTGAAATCATATATGTCTTCATCATAATAGAAGAAGTCATGAAAATCTAATTTAGCGTAATAATCATACAGACTTTTTTCAGCAGGCAGGAGGAAAAGTCCGGCTTCTCCGTTGCGACAGCTTGTATCCCAAGCGTGGTCGATGATGGCGCGCATCCATCCATTGCCTCGTTCTGATTCAGCTGTAGCACAGGCATATAAATACGATATGTTGGTGTTTTTTTGATGGATGATCATTTGGGCAGGCAATAGGAAAGCCATGGAAACCACTTGGTCATTTTTTATGCCCAAAAGCAGGTTGTGGTCAAAAAAACAATCGAAAAAAATGTTAAGAAAAAGATCATTGTCATGAAAAACGTCTTGCATCAATTTTTTTGCCGCAGGAATATCGCAGTGTGTTGCCCATCGGATCTCCATACGTCAGGTAGTTTTGATGTCAAGGTGGAAAACCTTTTGAAGATATTCGGGCTGGTAGGATAGCTTGGCTTTGCGAAGACCTTCGTTGCCACCGTCTTCCGCTCGATTCACATAGCGGTAATTTTTAGCGATATGGCGGACAAACTCCCTGTTGATCATAGGATAAGCCCCATTAATCTCCCAATCTGCTTTCTCGAACAACACCAAGTAGGTGTCGTCACACAGTGAGCAGCCTACCGAGAAAGCGACAATTTTGCCGTCCACTCGAATTAGCAAGCCGTCCACATTCAAATCGAAATAATGTAAGAAAAGCTCGTTTAGTGCGATATTCTCGTATTGTAGACGGGAATCGGCAGGGATCTCCTTCTTCAAATCCCATGCATGGCTAAATTCCACTACCTCAGCGAGGTTTTCAGAGGTGATCGCTTCCTCGCTCCAATCGAATGTCTTCAAGAAGTGATTCACATGATTGCGCTTGGCTTTCAATGCGTTGCCTTTTAGCTCTCGCAAACTGTTCGCATCGTAGATGTATTCAAATTCGCCTCGGACATCGTAGAAATCATACGCTATTTTCTTGGTTTCTGCTAACTTTTCAACCCATTCTAACAAAACCGGAGCGTTAGTTTCGCAAAACTGAAAGAAGTGACATTCGCCGTTCCGGGTAACGGCATAATTAAAAATGGCGGTGAGTGCTTCATGCTCATTGCCATCTCCAACGGGAAACAGATACTGTTCCCGTCCCGCGATGGTTGTCCTCACAATCAAAAAATCGCCATAAAAAGCATACTCGAAATGGATGATATTCCGATAGATAAATTGTACGATGAAATTGTAATTTAATAACTTACAATTCAGTTTAGCTAAACTTCCTTCTAAGATTTTTTTATCTTCAATACTTACTTTTTTAAAATCAAACATAGTAATGATAATAGTTCGTTCAAAATGTGTATAAATATTTGA
>JAJDJJ010000005.1 GCA_030267125.1 Bacteroidales bacterium OttesenSCG-928-B11 | reverse complement strand
ATGCGCCTGCAAAAGAAGAAGAATAGTATTAACCTAAAAAATGATTTATTATGGCAATTACTGCTGCTGATGTAAATAAATTAAGACAAATAACCGGTGCGGGTATGATGGATTGCAAAAATGCACTCACTGAAGCCAACGGAGATTTTGATGCTGCTATCGATATCCTTAGAAAAAAAGGACAAAAAGTGGCTGCTAAACGTGCAGACCGCGCTTCTAACGAAGGACGCGTTATCGCAAAAACCAACGACGCAAAAAACTTCGCCGCTATGTTAACTATTAGTTGCGAAACCGACTTCGTGGGTAAAAACTCCGAGTTCATCGATTTCACCGAAAAAATTATCAATGCCGCTATGGCTAATGGCATCAAAAGCCGAGAAGATCTTTTGGAATTGGAAATCGACGGTAGAAAAGTGGCTGATCTATTAATCGACATGACCGGAAAAACCGGAGAAAAAGTTGAACTTCCCGAATATAACGTAATCGAAGCTCCTTGCGTGGCTGCCTACAACCACAATGGAAACCGCTTAGGATCCATCATTGGTCTTAGCCAAGCAGGATGTGAAAAAGTGGGACACGAAGTGGCGATGCAAATCGCGGCAATGAACCCGATCGCTTTGGATCAAAGTTCTGTTTCTCAAGAAACAATCGACCACGAATTGGAAATAGCACGCGACATTACCCGTCAAGAAGGAAAACCGGAAGATATGGTTGAGAAGATCGCACAAGGCAAATTGAATAAATTCTTCAAAGAAAACACACTGTTAAGCCAAGATTTTATTATGAATAGCAAAATTAGTGTGGCTGATTATTTAAAAGAAGCTAACGCTGACCTTAAAATCACGACTTTCTTTAGATTCCAATTAGGTGCATAATGCCCCGTAACGTGAATAAAAAAAAAGAGGCTTTTAAAGGCCTCTTTTTTTTATTCACGTTGATGACACCGCAATTTATATCTCATTTTACTACAACTTCCCGTTTTTTCTTCCAAAAATAACTCCATCCGCTTCTTATTTTTTCAAGACTGAATTTTTATAATGTCAAAACGGCACTTTTCCTTAACATATTTTTAGATAAACCACCTAATTTAACAGGCTTAAATTGCTCTTTTTTTACTTTTCATTCACACTGTCCCAAGCTTATCCCTAGTAAAAAAATATTGATTTTCACAGGATTCTAAAAAGAACTTTTTGTAATATTGACCGGTTTTAAATACGCATTACATGAAGAGAATCTTTAATTTGTCGGTCTTATCTTTCACTATTTCTTTCTTCATTCTGACTACATTGATTTTTTGCAACAAACGATTCGCAACTAACGTGCATGTAGTCTACGATGGAGTTGTTAAATTTGAGAACTACAAAAAGTATAAAAACACATATAATCAGTTGAAAAACAAGCATGATCATTGGAACCAGCAACTTTCAGCGCATTTCATCAATTTGCCATTGGGGATGGTGGATTCGGTGCTCGCTTCAAAAGGATTCAATTCGGAAAAAATACTTGATGATTTTGAACGGGATAACGGTTTCAAATCATTACGTAGCAAAATCAATGAGGAGTTATTATCCTACTATCGCACAGGCAACAATTCGCCCGACCCTGAAATCCATATTGTATTGGATGATGTCGAACGGTCATTACTCAACCAGTGGGGAGAAATCATGATTGGTGACACCATTTATCATTACAAAAATTGCGGCGCCATTGTTAAAACAGTTCTTTTCGAAGAACTGAAAACTATCAGGGAGCTATCGGCAGCCGAATGCCAGTCAACTGGTTTTGCGGGTGATTATCATGATATCCGAAAAAACAGTGATTGTTGTTCATTTTATTGCAAAGATTATGATTACGGGGATAAGCGCATTAAGTGGTATGTCTCGTTCTACAATGTCAGCAACCTTAAATCCGTCGCAAATGTAAAGGCTGTTGTCGAAAAACGAAATGAGAACAATCAATGGCAGCGTCATTTTGACAAATTGAATGTTAATTTGGAAGGAATTTTGAGAAATGCCGGCTTCGACGGGCAGCACACTAAAATCTCATCTCAATACGAAAATTATTGGGGCAGCACACTGTCCGGACAAGTAGAATTTGACGAGAATTTGGTTGCTTTCCGAGGTGATTTGATGGCTAATTTCACCATTAACAAGCACTGCAAATTTTGCAGGGTTGTAAGATAGGGAATCCTATTTCAAAGAATCTCCATCAATACGGGAGCGAGTTGTCAGGCATCAAGCCATCCGTAATTTCCGGAGCGTCATCGTTAAAACTTGCATTAAGAGTAAATTCGGTATTCTCGCTGATCCCTGCGCTGGGAGAAGTGAGGTTATAAGTCTCTTCGATGTCACAAAAACGGGTGAATTGGCTTTGAAAACGTATCCGAATATCATCAGTGGAGCCATGTCTGTTTTTCTGAATCATCAGATCCGCTAATCCGTGTGCCGGCATGCCATCCTCGAATGTTTCCATTTTATAATATTCCGGGCGATAAATAAAAGCCACCATATCCGCATCTTGCTCAATAGAGCCGGACTCTCTTAAATCGGATAATTGCGGGCGTTTGGAGCCGGCGCGTTTTTCCACTTCGCGCGAAAGTTGCGAAAGTGCAATCACCGGAACTTGCAAGTCTTTAGCCAATGCCTTCAACGAACGGGATATGTAACTGATTTCCTGTTCGCGATTTCCTTTCCCTTTTTGATTGCCATCACTATCGCCTTGCATCAGCTGCAAATAATCGACGATGATCAGCTGAATATCGTGGTTGTGTTTTAATCGGCGGCATTTTGCCCGCAAATCGAATACAGAAAGTGCCGGAGTGTCGTCAATGATCAATTTCTCCGTATTAAGAGTCCGGATTTTATCCATCAACACCGCCCATTCAGAATCGGTCAGTTTCCCTTTTGATATTTTCTCTGATGATATACCAGACTCGATAGCGAAAAGTCTGTGCACCAACTGCGTGGCTGACATTTCCAATGAAAAGAACGCGACCGCTTTGCCATGATCGATCGCTGCGTTACGGGCAATAGAAAGCACAAACGATGTTTTCCCCATTCCAGGACGCGCCGCCAAAATCACCAAGTCCGATTTCTGCCAACCACCGGTTTTCTCATCTATCGCGCGAATACCCGTAGGTACACCGTGAAAACTACCGTCTTGGTTCCGCATCTCGGTCAGCTCTTCTAATGCTTTACGCACCACAAGGTTAAGTTCCTTGCTATCCCTTTTAAAATTATTTTGGATAATACCGAAAAGCTCCGTTTCCGCCTTATCCAGCAACTGCAACACGTCGTTAGACTCATCATACGCATCCTTTATGATCCCATTACACTTCCCAATCAGCTCCCGTAATACAAACTTCTCCATTACGATCCGAGCGTGGTATTCAATGTTGGCAGAAGAAGCCACACTGTTGGTTAATGAAGCTAAATAAGCTACTCCTCCAATAGCCTCCAATTGTCCGGCCTTGCGCAACTTATTAGTAATAGAGAGTAAATCGATCGGCTGCATCTCTGAAAAAAGGTCAAATGCCGCTTTATATATATGCTGGTGGGCTTCTTTATAAAACATCTGGGAGTCAAGGAAATCGATAATAATACTCACAGCGGAGGAATCGATCATGAGTGCTCCGAGTACAGCTTCTTCAAAATCTATAGCCTGAGGAGTCAACTTTCCGATCGTAGCCAAGGAAGAATCTATTGTATTATATGAAATTTTATTGCCTATGCGCTTGCCGGTATTAGTCTCATTTGCCATAATTTACCTCTTTTAGGATGATTTTTTCTGAAAGGGGCACAAAAATAATCTTTTTCTCTTGATTATTTATTCAAATATATGATTATTTTTGCCGCTCGAAACAAAGGGGGCGTTAGCTCAGTTGGCTAGAGTGTCAGACTGGCAGTCTGAAGGTCACGGGTTCGACTCCCGTACGCTCCACAAACAAAAAATGATATCAGTATTTTAGCTGATACATGGAATAGAACAATAAAATATCCAATTTTGGATGTTTTATTTATTTCACCCTCCAATTTTGGATATCATTATTTTGAAACACAAGAGTTTATGTATAATGCAACAAAAAACAGATATCCAAGCATGAGGTTTGCAAGGATTTGCCTGTTTTTTGTGATATTATCATTTGCAAATCAGATTTGTGGGCAGGATGCAACATATTCCATTATATGTAAATTCTTCTTACTGTTTTGATTCATTGAATACAATCTCTTTTTGGGGTAAATGCTCAGGGTTCCCTTATTCGCAAACTGATTTCTCCAAAGACTATAAATATCAAGAATTCATCAACAATCCGGGGCTGTACGATTACACGGAAAATGCCACCTATAACTCTACTTCTGTTAACGGGAGTTTAGGGATTGAATATGAACATAAATTCAATAATAATGGGCATAAACTTATAGCAGAAATAGAGGGTGGTGCCCAAAAAAGGTATAGGAATAACAATTTTTTGCGGATTTACGACTATTATCCCGAACGAAATAAGGATAAAGAAACGGTCTCTGACAGCAAAGATTATAATTTTTCCGGAAAAATAAACTACAGTGTGCCATACCATAAAAACGGGATGATTGAGATGGGCGTTGAGGGGTTCTACACATCTGAAATATCGGTTTTTAGAACCGACACTTTGTCCGGCGGAACCTATGTTCTCGACTCCTTGCGTTATAAGGATTATGCGGGAAGTCAAGGTGATTTGGATGGCTATATTACTGTGCAACATAAATTTGGACGGTTTACGATAAAAGGAGGGTTGCGTTCTGAAAACCGATTTCTAAAATATAACGTACACAATCAACCGGAACATCATGATCAGAATGTTTATCCCGGACTCTTCCCTTCGTTGCATTTCAGCTACGCTACAAAATCAATGCACAATTTCAATCTAAGCTATACACGCAGAGTAAATTATCCCCAAAATTCACAATTGAACACTTTTGTAACATACGGTGAGGATAGTTTTTCGACAGGCAATGGAGATTTGAAATCCACGTACACCAATTCCGTTGAAGGTGGTTGGTCTAAATTTTTCCCCAAGTTTGGTTCTGTTGGCTTATCTGCCTATTTCAAAAATAACAAAGATGAGATAAATAACATTACCGATGTGGTTTATGCTGACTTTTTCGGCAGGTATGTTTCATATTCAATGCCAGTCAATTCCAGTGAATCTCATCAATATGGTGGAAGTCTCTACGTTATGTACCGTCTTAAAAAATTCATGACCATTCGTCTGAATGCGAGTGCTTACCAATACTATAGTGAAACCATTTTCAGGGATAATGAAGATGCGGCTGTTACAGATTGTTTTACGTACAGTTTCAGATTGAATTTCTGGGCAAAACTTTGGAAGTTTTTAGAAATCAATGCTTCCGGAAATTACCGTTCCCAAACCAAAACCGTTTTTAATGAGACCGCTCCGACCTACTCTATTAATTGTGGTCTGCGTTCCGATTTCTGGAAACGAAAGATCTCGGTCTTTCTAAATATGCAAGACATTTTCAATTGGGGCAAACGACAAAATACATATACCAATCCATATTATGCAACCTACAGCTCAAGAAAATACAATAGTCGTTTTATTAGCGTAGGGATCACTTTCCGATTTGGAAAAATAGAGATGGAAAAACAGGCACGCACTGGAGCCTATACGGGATAGGAAAAATAACAAGTATTAATCATATATACATACTTAAAAAAACAAAAAGGCAGGATGCTATCTCGTAACATCCTGCCTTTTTGTTTTTTAAGTTTCCGGGCGATTAATCGGGTTCGAACCGACGACCTTCGGAACCACAATCCGACGCTCTAACCAGCTGAGCTATAATCGCCATATTTTGAGGGCGCAAAAATACATTTTTTTCTTTTCCGCGCAACAGTAAACAAAAAAAAATCACAATCTTCATTTCCCATCCCTTATTAACATTTTTTCAGACATCCAAAAGAAATTCGAAAACATCAACTTGGTTAAACTCAAAAAAAAGAGTATTTTTGCAGCCTTTTTAGAAAAGTCAATAACAGAGGTTAATCTTTTTTAAGGAATATTAACAGTCATATTATCTAATCATACTACTATAATGATAGAAAATATATTGGATCGACTCAAAGCTGATATCAGATTCCAGGAGGGCTTGACCTCCTGCATGAATTGCGGGATTTGCACCGCCATCTGTCCGGCCGCCGAGTTTTACAAATACGACCCGCGGGTAATCTGCAATATCGTCCAGTCCCGGAATATCAACGAAATTGAACAGTTGCTGAAAGGCGATGAGATTTGGTATTGCGGACAATGCATGTCGTGCAAAACTCGCTGCCCGCGCGGAAACGCTGTGGGAATGGTGATCACCGTGCTGCGCAAACTATCGCAAGAGACCGGCTACTTTGTGGAAAGCGAGAAAGGCCGCCAACAGTTTGCCATCGAAAAAGCAGTTGGACAGAACATCATCAATCAGGGGTATTGCGTGCACCCCGATATTGCCACGTATGAAAATCATCCCGAACAAGGTCCGGTGTGGAAATGGTATCTCGACAACATCGAAGAACTCTCCACCAAAATGGGCGCTATCTATAAGCAACGGGGTGCCGGCGCACTCAGGGACGTAGGCGAAGAGAATCTCGATGAAATCAAAAAGATCTTCGAAGTCACCGGCGGAATGGCATTTTACGATAATATCGAACAGGCTTCGCAGAAAGCCGCCGAGGAGCTGGGAGTCGATTTCCAAGAGGAGTATTTTATGAAAGTTTATTCGGAAAACAGCGGCAATCATAACCGCTAATTTATATCACCATGCAAAAACATTATTGGAACGAATATCAGAAAGAGATCGCCGCCGACCGTTATTTTTATGCGCGGAGTTGTATCCGTCAGACTTTTTTCCCGGGTTCGGAAACGGCTTTCCTCAAAATCTTGCAAGATGAGTTGGGCAAGGATATCTACGACAGCGCTGACCAGCATACCTGCTCCGGCATTGGCTACCACGGCGATGTAGTGCCGTTTCTCACCACTTCCACGGTGATCGCGCGGCTTTTCTCCCTGATGACCGAAGCGGGCTACAAAAACTATGTTCCTTCCTGCATCACCTCCTTCGGACTGATCGTAGAAGTATTGGACACCTGGAAGCATTTTCCCGAAACGTTGGAACAAACCCGCGAGAGCTTGCTAAAAGCTACCGGACGCACGTTCGAGATTCCCGAAAACGTGGCGCATCCTTCCGATATTATCTATAAATTCCGTAATGAATTGAAATCCAAAATGAAATACCAATTGATTGAAAAATCAACTGGCCGTCCGTTGCGGGGTGTGGAACACATCGGTTGCCACTATGCGAAAGTGTTTCCCGACAAAGGGGTTGGCGGTGCCGAGTTCCCTCACGTGCTCGCCGGCATGATTGAAAGCTGGGGTGGCGAAGTGGTGGATTATCCCGAACGGCGGCATTGCTGCGGCTTCGGTTTTCGCAATTATCTCGTACAAGCTAACCGCGGCTATTCCGTATCCAACTCTCACAAAAAGTTTGAATCGATGGCTCCCTATAAGCCCGACTTCATCATTGCAAACTGTCCGGGATGCGCAATGTTCTTAGATAAATGGCAATACACCATTGCCGAGATGGAAGGCAAAACCTACGATGAACAAGGGCGCGGAATTCCCGTTTTCACCTACGAAGAACTTGCCGGGTTGCTATTAGGCTACGACCCATGGAAATTAGGGGTGCAAATCCACCAAGTACAAGCGGAGTCTTTCCTAGATAAAATAGGAATCGAATACAATCCTGATGAAAAATACAAGGGCGCTTCAGGAGAAGAACTGGAGCACCCGCAAAAACCGAGTGTTCTAAAAGTATAATCTTTTTATGCAAGATAAATAACATGCAAAACACTAAAGTAGATTAATATAATAGCCATGAATATAGTAGATTGTATAATTATAGGAGGAGGACCGGCCGGAATGGAGGCGGCAAACCGCCTTACCGATCAAGGTTTTCAAGTGCTGCTCTTTGAAAAAGAACCGGAATTAGGCGGCAAATTACGACAATGGGATAAGCTGTTCCCCGATTTCACCTTGGCACAAGATATCCTTAAAATGCTAAATGATAACATTGCCAGCAACAAACTCGAAATTAAGACAGGTAACACTATACGGGAACTCAGACAAAGTACAGACGAAGGAAATAGCAAGGAATGGGAAGTAATTGACGGTAATGGAGAAAGTCATCGCGCCCGGACAGTGCTGATTACCACGGGCTTTGACTTTTTCGATGCGACCCGAAAAGAGGAGTATGGCTACGGTATCTATCCGAATGTGATCACTTCCGTTGAATTGGAGGAACAATTGAAAAACGGAAAGATCGAGATTGCAAGCAACAGCAAAAACGATCCAAATATCGCATTCATCCAGTGCGTAGGGTCACGCGATGAGAAAGTGGGCAACCACTACTGCTCGCGGAATTGCTGTATCTGTGCTGTCAAACAGGCGATTGAAGTGAAAGAGCTACTTCCGCAATCAGAGGTAACATGTTACTACATGGATTTGCGTATGTTCGGTCAATCCTACGAAGAGCTGTACCGCAAGGCGCAACAAGAGTTTCGGGTCAATTTCATCCGCGGAAGGGTGTCCGAGATCTCCCCCACCCTCGAAAACCGCGTGATTTTGAAAGCCGAAGACACTTTGTTATCCCGCCCCATCCGCGCAACAGTAGACTTAGTTGTACTTATGGTCGGCATGGAACCTTCGGAAACCACAGCACAACTAAGCAAATCGCTGAATATGAGTGATCCTTATGGCTATATCGCAAGTAAAAACAGCTATACCGCCGACAACGAAACGCAACACAAAGGCCTCTTCGTCGCCGGCACGGCCAAGCGGCAATTAGCCATTCCGGATGTAATCAGGGATGCGGATGCCGCGGCGTTTACGATTGCAAAGCATTTAAAAAATGGCAAATAGCAAATGATGAGAAATTGGCCTAACATCATTTATTCTTTATCTGTAAAAAAATAGCTATGATAAACTTTGGATACACTTTAAATAAAAGCGGTGCAATTAATCTTGTTGAAGCGGATTTATCCTTATACAATGATTTGATGAAAAAAGTACCGTCATTTGCTCGGTGCATCGGCTGCGGTGGATGTGCAGCCACCTGTGCGGCACGGCAACACACTGATTTTTCGGTACTAAAATGCAATATGCTGATACGCAGAGGCGAGTACGATACTTTAAGCAAAGAGCTGAATAAATGTATGTTGTGCGGAAAGTGCTCGCTTGTTTGTCCCCGGAACGTCAACACACGGGCGATGATTATCCAGGCCCGTCTTTTAGTCAATTCATTTTCAAAACGATAGAATATGAATCAGAATTTCCACCCCTTTGTAATCCCGTTTATGCTGGGTGTCATCTTCTTGGTGATCGTCATGATTGTGCGGTTAGTACGTTGGTTCAGGATGATGGATAAACGCCAACGCGTCGCTGTATCCCGTAACATTATATCTTTCAAAACTTTAAAAGCAATCTGGGAAACAATCAGGGAGTCATTGTTCCATCGCAATATCTTCAAAACCAATTTTGTATTGGGTTACATGCACTTCTGCTTCGCTTTTGGCTGGCTGATGCTGATCGTCATGGGAAAAGTGGAAGAGATTTTCGCCAGCGGCAAAATTTTCACCGAGCCATGGCTTGGTATCTTTTTCAAATATTTCGAACCCATCGGTGAACACTATCCGTTGCAGGGTTTCTTTGCTTTCGTAATGGATTTATTGCTACTTTTTGTTTTATCGGGATTGATCTTGGCGTTTATTAAACGCTCCCGATCCACAATCCTTGGATTGAGAAAAACGACCAACCACTCCCCTATCGATCGCACGGCATTAACAGCACTTTGGTTAATCTTTCCACTACGTCTTTTTTCCGAAAGTATCACAGCAAGTTACAAGGGCAATGGCGGTTTTCTCACTCAAACCATTGGCAACTGGCTTTCCGTATTACCTGTGGAGACGATCGAATTACCAGCGTGGTGGGCCTACTCCATCGCACTCTGTGTTTTTTTCGCACTTATGCCATTCACGCGTTACATGCACATCTTCACCGAAGTGTTACTCATTTTTCTCCGCAAATGGAAAGTGGTGGAAAGCGCTGAAAAAACGGGCTACACTTTCATTGAGCTATACTCCTGTTCCCGCTGCGGCATCTGTATCGACACATGCCAAATTAACAGCGCCGCCAATATCAATAACACGCAAGCGGTCTATTTTATCCGCGATGTCAGAGAGGAACAGTTGCAGGATGAAATCGCCGACAACTGCCTGATGTGCAACCGTTGTACAAACGCTTGCCCCGTCGGCATCGAACAGACACAGATACGACGGATTTATCGTAGAAAAAAAGGATTCGACAGCGAGAAACTATACGATTATATAAAACCGGAAGCGCCAAAAGACGCACAAGCGAAAGTACTCTATTTTGCGGGCTGTATGAGCCACCTCACTCCCGGTATCATCACTGCAATGAAACAGATTCTCGATAACGCCAAAATTGACTATCATTTTCTTGACGAGGATAAAAGTATTTGTTGCGGTCGCCCGTTAAAACAGCAGGGATTCTTGGAACAAGCTAACGCCCTGATGCGTAAAAATAGTGAACTGATCAACAACGCCGGCGGAACAGTTTTGGTTACCTCTTGTCCGATTTGCTATAACTCCTTCGCCAAAGACTATAACTTGTCCATCCCGGTGATGCACCATTCGCAATATATTGAACAGCTGCTTAATGAAGGTAAATTGAAA
Source organism: Bacteroidales bacterium OttesenSCG-928-B11 (assembly GCA_030267125.1). Classification (GTDB taxonomy): domain Bacteria; phylum Bacteroidota; class Bacteroidia; order Bacteroidales; family WCHB1-69; genus JAGVVH01. Next base: position 51,464 of record JAJDJJ010000005.1, on the reverse strand, counting down.
GTCTCGAAAAAGAAAGAACTGCGCATCGCCTACCATGATCCTTGTGAGATCAGCCGAGGACATAATATTTATGAATCCCCGCGCAATATCATTACGAAAGTAGGTGAATTGATCCCTGCCGGTAACGAAAAAGATGACAGCCTCTGCTGCGGTGGAAGTTTAGCCAACACAATTATCAATCCCGAACAACTTACCGCCATCCGTAATCAGACCTTGGATACTCTCTGTATCAATCACCCCGATATTTTAGCGACTTCATGTCCGCTATGCAAAAAAAGTTTCCAAAGAGGGGGAAATACAATCAAAGTGATGGATATTGCGGAACTGATAGCTCTTGATTAATCGGCACAATAGTTTTCTTTTGTTCTTCGTTATCTTCCTGTTTTTATTTACCAACTAAAACTTATTAACATGAAGAAACTTTTGATTGTATCCGTTTTATTAATTTCATTAACGGCTAACGCACAGACTCACCAAATCGGTATCAAATCGGGAATAAACTTCTCGAGCGTACTTATGAAACCTGATTTTGACGGCAACAAATTTAAATGCGGCTATATGGGGGGCATCACCTATAATTACCAATTTGCCAATGGTTTTGGAGTAGGGGCGGATTTGCTATACAGCAGAAAAGGATATAAACAAGAACTCTTTCTAACTGATGTGCTGGGAGATATTATTGGAGATTTAGCTTATTTTTATCATTACGATTATTTATCTATCCCCTTAAAAGCTAGTTACCAATTGGGAAATAAACTTTTCTGCAATTTCAGTATTGGCATCGTTCCCTCAATTGCTGTGGGAAGGTCTTTTGAATCCAATCCGGCAACACCTACCCTTTACCACAATCCTTCCCTTAAAGCTTTTGACTTGGGGGCTCTAGTGGAAATTGCCGGCGGGTATACTTTCAAAGAAAAATACACCCTCTATGCTGCATTTGCTTATGACCAAAGTATCATAAACAATGATCCAACGATCACTCAATATCCGGGAATGATGCTGCTCAAAAAATGGAATTGCGTGATGAACATCGCATTGGGATTCAAATATAATATTGGAAGTTAAGGATAATTTCATTGCGCTAAGGTTGCAACGTTAATTCTCCACTTTTGGCAAAAAAGAAAAGGCTGAGCTCTTATCGAGTCAGCCTTTTTTTTGCCTAATAAGTTGGATTCTATTCTTTGACAAATTTGATATTAACAGTCTCCTTAGAGTTTTGGAAACGTGCGAAATAAATTCCGGGAGCAAATGAAGCCACGCGAATCGTGATATTCATATCCGTAATCGTTTGATATGCTACTTTCTCTCCTAAGAGATTATATACTACCACATTATCAAATTGACGGTCAAGTTTAACATTTAACAGATCTTTCGCCGGATTAGGATAAATTGTGATATCATGAGTATTGTGTTTGCTAATGCTGTTGGTGACAAATTCTACTTGAATAGTGTAATCTTCGTTGATATTCTCCAATCTGATGGTATCTTGGATGGGAGCACCGGCACTATTGATGACAATGCTTTCAATGATATAATCTTTGTCGGGAGTAATGACAAACATGGTATCGCTACCCGCTTCCACCGTGAAGGTTCCCGAAGGTTCTATCCGTCCATTTGATCCGGCAGTAGCCGTGATGTTGTAAAGTATCACAGGTTCGTTTTCCGTGGTAAACGTAGCAAATACGGAGTCTGATTGCTCGCCTTCCGCACAAATTGCCCACACAAGCACCTCGTAAGTCGTTGCCGGAGCAAGATTTTCCAGATCAAATGTGGTTGTTGTCAGCGTGGAGTCGGTGTAGGTATCGCCAGTTTCTGCTTTATACGACAACTTCCAAGAAGTCTCTTTACCACCCGCTGTCCAAGCGATGTGTGCAGAGTTTTGCGTAATGATTGTAACTGCCAGGTTCGTAGGTTCAATACAAAGTTCGGGGATTTCCGGAGCTTCGGGGGTTTCAAAGGTCGTGGAGATATAACGGCTGTTGTCGTCGCTACAAACAGTTTTCACGCGCACTTCATAGGTCGCTCCGTCAGTCAATTGATTCGCAAGATAAGTTGTATCAGTATCTACCTGAATGGATGACCACTGCACACTATCCACATTTTTATATTCAAGAATCCAGCTATTATTTTCATCTCTTGTCCAAGTAATTACAGCCGAAGAATCGGTGATATTTTCCGCATTCACTTGAATGGAAGTTGGAGGAATACAAGTGGTATGGAAAATTGAGATATTGTCGACTGCCGCAGGCGGTTGCTGACCAAAGCTACTTCCGCTATTCCTCCATAAGAAATACAGTCTCACCATTTCTCCTCCAAAGGTTAACGGTATGACTGTCTCTCCGCGCACCCACTGATCGCTTTCGTTCAAGGCATTAAACAGAGTGGTGCTGCCAGCTGGAGCTTGTGTGTTTCCTGACTCCACAGTAGCAATCGGTCCAATATATACGGATAGATAATCCTGATGTGTGCCAAACATGTGATCCGTATAACCAAACGCTCTCCAGTCAAACGAAAGGACAAATTCGCCATCAGCCTCTTCCGGGAGTTGAATATCACGGAAAGCCCAAGTGGAAGAATTTCTTGTTTGGAAGAAATGATTTGTTGCACCACCATCATCAGAGATGTAAAGACCTTTACTTTCAACTATTTGATTATGGACAATGGTATCAATATACCATTTATTGATTTGATTTCCATTTTCTAAATCCCAAAGGGCATTTTCAGTGTCATCTTCAAAATCACACAGATAAGGAAGTGTTGCAACAGATTGCAAAGTCACAAAAGAGATTGCCGTACTGTATTCGCTAGTATCTCCGCCAGCACAGATAGCACGGATGTAGACTTCATAGTTTGTTAATGCGTCAAGATCGGTGATAACAGCTGTTGGCGCAGTGGTTGCCCACACTTTATTGCCACTGCCTACCGATCCTCCTATGGGTAGATATTCCACTTCCCAGCTGGTTGCAACACCTCTTTCCTCCCAACTTATTTTTGCGGAGTTAGCGGAAACACTGTCGATTTCCACGCGCAACGGTCTTGGGCAGCTGGCGGCATAATCTACAAAAATATCATCGATAAGAGCACTGGAGCCATCTCCGTTTTCCCATCTGAAAGCGAGGTTAGAGGTAGCCATATCGGTATTTGCAAATGGGTATTCAAATTCAAGCCAGTTATTAATTTCCGCTGCACTAAAACGAACTGTATCAAAAACAGTGTAAGAATAGATGTTGTTTCTTTCGTTCAAGAAGCCAAGAGTTAAAACACCGTTATTGCCGGTAACTTTTGCGGAAAAATTAATTTGGCAATTAGCAAGGCTCAGAAATTCTTCAAATTCGGGAAGGATAACATAGTTGGCAGCATTGGGTATATCGCCAAAAGAGATTGCTTTTCGTGCATCTGTCCCTTCGTTATTCACCAAAACCGGAAGGCGGGTTCCCAATGTGGTTTCGCGTCCCCAACAGGTAGGGTAATCAACACCTGTGATTTGATCAAATTTCTCGCTATAGGGGATATAAATCTTAGCGCAAAGGGTGGTGAAATTAAAAACCTGCCACTGGGTAGTGTCGTTTTCACAAAGCGTTCTGATTCTACCGGTATAATCCGTGCTTTCCGACAGGCCTTCTATCGTGATAGTGGTGGCCGCAAAAGAACCTTCTGATATCCAATCAGCAGCAGCCAATTCTTTGTACTCCAGTTCAAAGGTTGTGCCATAATCTATCTCTTGCCAAGATATGGTGGCTTCTTCAACCGCTACTTCCGTATGGATTTGAATCGGTCCATAACACGGACTGTCGCTACACGAAAAAAAGCGGATATTGTTACGGTTGTTCCCTGAGGGCCATCCACTCATATTCCCAGGATTGCTCACATCGTAAGGGGCTGTTCCGTGCGCAAAGACCACCACTTTTTTATCGCTTGGATAGGTGTTGAAAAATACATCCGAAGTCAGGTATCCACCGCCGCCTTCGCCACTGCTGACTACGGCAATGACCAGATTTTGGGTGCCATTGTATTCAAAATTATCAATAGGGATGGTAAACCAATTATTGTTGTTTCTATTAAAAGTAAGCTTTCCGCTAAACACTTCCGTCAAAAGCGTATCGGGATGCCATTTATTGTAAGCAAATTCATTCGTATCCCTATGCCCCATATAGATGGTCAGTTTCCGTTCCAACGTGTTTTCATGCACATAATTCCACGCAATAGAAGATATGGTCATTGCTTTGTTTCCCAACTCGTCATGGGTATAAATCTGTTGAGTATACATCGACTTCTTTTCAGCCCAAAAAGGCATATATCTACTATTTAGCTTTATTTTGTCAGCTCCGCTGTCAATTTCATGAAGCAGTGAGGTGGCTCCACAATCCGTTTGGAAATTGATGGTATGCCAATCCAAATACTCGTCATTGCAAGATAAACGCACCCGGAATTGGTAGCGAGTAGATCCCTCCAAATAAGATAAGAAGTAGGAGGTTGTGTCTACATCATAAATATCAACCCATTCTCCACTTCCTAATTCGGCATATTGCGCCTCAAAATAATCATATTCTCCATATTCAGCTTCCCACTGTAAAGCAACATGAGTGGGTCCTATATCCTTAGTTGTCAATCCAGATATGTCGACACAGTCGGGTGTGTAGCCTAATTCAATATCGTCAATAATCACCGATTTGGAGCTGTAACTTCCACCGGTTGTGTTTCCCCATCTAAAACCTATGTAACGACAACTGTCCGGCACTCCCAAGAGATCCAACTTTTTCGTTTCCCAATAATATCCCTTACTAAAAGTGATCGTGCTGACAACCGTATATTCACCGGGATTGTTGATATCGTGGATGGCTACTACTTGGAATAAACCTTGCAAATCACCGCTTTGAGCTCTGAAATTAAGACGTGCTTCCTCCCAGCTGATCTCTTCAGTTAGTGCGGGCAAGACAAGCATGGCTTGATTGCCGGAACTAACAGAGAGTATTAATGCGTTGGGAGCACTCGAATAATACATGGTTTGTATAGAAGGTACGTGCTGAGTCGTGTAAGTAGTTAAGCATCCCGGCAGAGTTGTGGAATCGTCAAAATTTACGACATAAGGAAACTGTATAATAGTACAGGGGGCTTCTCCATCCGAAAAGAGATAGTCACTCGTTGCACTTTTAATCAAGTGGTTGTGCCCTGCCGCTGAAGCGATTGGCAAAGCGAGATTCATAGCAATGATCACTGCTAATAGTAATTTTGTAAAGTTTTTGATCTTTTTCATAACTGATTTTAGTGAATGTAATAATGTTAGTTAATATTTTTATTTAAAGGGGGGCAAAAATACATTTTTCCACCTAAACAAACCTGTTCCAGAAGAAAAAAAATAGTTACTTACTCAAAAAATATAGCTGATTACAAGCGGTCTCATTTAACAGTTGCCAACAGTTTTTCCATCTCTTTCAGCTTTTCAGCCAGCAGTTTCTCGGTTTTAGCTTCCATTAATAAGCGGAGGTAAGGTTCGGTGTTGGAGGGGCGGATATTGAACCACCAGTCAGCAAACTCAATCCGGTAGCCGTCGAAGTCCATCACTTTGGACGGTTTTTCTTGTGCAGTGAAATGCTCAACCACCAATTTCATAGCGGCAGTTTTATCTTCGATTCTGAAGTTGATTTCACCGGAATTAGCATAACTCTTAATTTGGCTAATTATTTCCGAAAGTGTTACTCCCTCTTTCTTTTTTTCGCTTACAATATGAAGGATGATCAACGCCGCCATCATTGCCGAATCGGAGTAGAAGAAATCGCGGAAGTAATAGTGCCCGGCAAATTCGCCACCAAAAGCGCCGTCTATCTCGCGCATTTTCATTGCAGCAAAGGCACGACCTACCTTCCAAACAAACACTTCCCTACCCTTTTTTTCTATGAACTCAGTTGTTGACTTTGATGTTCGTATATCGACAATCACTTTACCTTCAACATTTTTTTCTTCGATGAAATAGTAAGACAAAACGGCTATCATCAAATCGGGGGGGATAAAGTTCCCCTTCTCGTCCACAAACATTACGCGGTCGGCATCACCATCAAAAACCACTCCGATATCCGCTTTCATCTCTTTCACTAATTTTTGCAAATCCTCCACATTCTCAGGCTCTAACGGATTAGCTTCGTGATTAGGAAAAGTACCATCCAACGTGTCGAAAATGTAATGCGGTTGATCGCCAAATATATCTTTCACTAAAACGGAAGCCATACCGTTGGAGCAGTCCATGCCGATCTTCAAGTTGGAAATATCACACTTATAATTTGTTAAAAATCGAATATATTCATCCTTGACAGGATAGTCTATCACTTTCCCCTTTTCCGCCACCGGTTTCACTTCGTCTTCCTTCACCATCTTCTCCAAGGTTGACAATCCTGTTTCATAACCTACGGGGAGGGCATCTTTTCTGGATATCTTCAATCCGTTATATTCCTTAGGATTATGTGAGGCCGTAATCATTACCGAAGCTTCGAAATGATGTTTTGCCGTAAAAAAGTAAACCATCGGCGTGGTACATAAGCCCATATCATACACATCAGCGCCGGCATCGGTGACACCTTTGCAAAGCGCCTCGTAAATTACCGGCGTGGAAACCCGCATATCGTATCCTATCAATACTTTTTTTGTATTCAGTAATTCAGGAAGAAAAAAACCGATCTTGTAAATATCGTCCGTGGTAAAGTCTATATCATATTTACCTCTGAAATCATACGCTTTAAATGCTGCCATATCTGTTGTTTTTATTGTTTCACTAAATTCATCCAACGCAGGAAGCAACTTTTCCTGATGTCGAAGAAGAGATTGTAAAACACTCTTGCCCAATAGTTTTTAGTTCCGAATCCGGCAGGTGTCTTCAAAAACTTCTCACATAAAACAACTTCCCTGCTCTCGGAGTTCAATAGCAACACCCATAAAGAGGCCGTTTTACTGTCTTGATCGAAAGATTCTACCACTACGGATAAAACGAATTTCGTATGTTGCGGAATATCAAGCGATGAGGCATACTTTATCATATCCTCTTCGGAGAACTGATTTTTCAATGTAAGGTGATTGACAATGGCATGCGGGGCTTTTACCGTTTTGTTTTTTTTAGAAACCAATGCCAGATCGTATTGCATCATCGGTTTCCGGAATGCCATACGGATATCGTATTTTTTCTGGTCGGAAATAATGAGTTTATTCCATTCCAAGAGGTATTGTTGCAAAATCTCCGTAGAAAAATCAAAACCATTTTTAGTGAATCTCGCTTTCGAGAAATCAACACCAGCCCAGGTGATCTCCCGCTCAGCCAAAAACTCCTCGAAAAGCGTTGAATTCAAATACATGATCCCACATTAAAAAAATTATTTGTGCACTTTCTTTATAAATTCTTCTACTTCGGGAGATCCGCCTTGGTAAACCAAATAGCCATTGTAGGGTTCGCGGTCGGTGATATCATCATTAATTGGGGTAAGCATCAATCGTTTCACCTCTTCGGGGTCATGAGTTTGACCGAGTGCCCAGCCGAGTTTAATGAACGCTACTTCCGGCAGCATATTCCCGCAGGGCACAATACCTTTGGCCATCATGTCGCGACCGGTATCGTATACGAACATGTGCACATAGCCCCAGATTGTTTGCAGTGTCATATATTGATGAACGCCTTCCGCCGTAGCGCGTTCCACTGCCGGATACATCTCTTTATTGATATGTCCCAAACCTGTACCCACCCACACAACGCCTTTGTATCCGTTGTCGATAATGGAGTGTAGCATATCGGGTTTCATGCCGGGGTAATAATACAGCATCGCCACGCGATCGTCGAAAGTAGGGATGATCTTTACATTGCGATCAGTTCTTCTGGGGTTGAACTCTTCTTTGATGGGTTCAACACCTTTGCGAGTGATGCGTGCCACAGGCGTATCGCCGATCGTTCTGAAAGTGGAACGGTATGAGGAGTGCATCTTGCGGACACGGGTTCCCTTGTGCAAAAATCCGTACTCATCGGAAGTTGGGCCGAACATGCAGACCAAAACTTCCGCGATATTTCCGTGGCCGGCAGCCGTCATGGCGTGCATCAGGTTGAGAGCCGCATCGGAGCTGGGACGGTCAGAGGAGCGTTGCGAACCCACTAACACCACCGGAACCGGTAAGTTCTGACACATGAAAGTCAACGCCGCGCCGGTATGGTGAAGCGTGTCGGTACCGTGTCCTATCACGATGCCATCAATGCCTTTTTCAATCTCTTCGCCGATTTTTTTCGCCAACGCCACATATTGCTTAGGCCCCATATTCTCGGAGAAAACGGCAAAGATCTTTTCGGTATCCAAATTGCAAATATCCGCCAATTCCGGCACGGAACCGTAGAGTTCACCGGGTGAAAATGCGGGAATAACAGCACCGGTACGATAATCTAAACGGGAAGCAATTGTCCCGCCGGTACCCAGCAGTTTCACGTGCGGCAAACCGGGTGTACGGGGAAACTCCTTCTCCGGAATTTTGTAATTTGCTTTCTTATAGCCTACTTCTTTCATATCGGTGATCGTGTCAATGTCGATACCCACATTGTAGCCGGTAGGTATCTTTAACACGATATGTTTCGAGTCGTCATTTTCGGCCCGCGGCAAAACGGTACCCGAAAAATGCCCGCGCGTGGTTTCAACCTCTGCCGAACCCCAAACCCGCACGTTATATTGTTGTAATTTAGCTAATGCCTCGCCTTTGTATCCTTGAAAAAAATCTTCACTCATAATCTTAATGCTTATTTTATCATTTTAATTTAAAAATCCATGCTAATAACCCACCCCATCTATTCTTCTATTATCGCATGCTATTTCACTATTTCCGCCAACTCTTTCAAATCGATGTTCCCTTCGCTCATTGAGCGCAGTTGCCCCATCACGCTGTTCAACCGGTCGCCATCGGTAGTATCCTTACGGCAAGGGCTGAATTTATCTTTAATGAAAGACACCCGGCTAATGATATCGGCTTTGTCGATGGCTTTGAAGTTGAGCTGGGTCAAAATTGATTCAAAATCCATTTTGGGGTGTTTGAACATCTCCGTTAGCATTTTGCGCGCAATTGATTTATCTATATTATTAGATTTTAAATAATTGAACATATCGTAGATTCGATCCATATCGAACGGAATCGTTTTATATTGCCCGTGAAGATATTTCAATCGATGGCCGAAAAAGGCTCCCACAAACTTCGGGGGGATATCCAATTCGGCCACTATCTTCTTGATGAGCGGATAGAAGTTTTTCGAAAGGATATAAGTATATGTATCGGCGGGCACACCCCAATCTCGGAGCTGCGCATAACGGTCAGCGATCTCCTCGGGGATATTTTTCCGCAAGGATTCAATGTAATCGGAAGAGAGCGGTATTGGCGCAGAGTCAGTATCGGGATACATGCGGTCGGCACCTGGCAACACCCGTTCAAAGATCGTGGTGCCATCAGCAGACGATTTTCTGGTTTCTTGCGGGACACCTGCGAAGGTCATTTTCGCCCGTTCTTCGATCACTTCCACGGCGGTTTCCACATCCGCTTCCGGTGCCCAGAAGATAATCTGCGCATCTTGCTCACCGGCATTAAACATCGTTCTTAGCTGATCAAAAACATTGCCACTGATCACATCATCGATATCCTCGCTGGTCGCCATGTTAGGTTTTTCGATGCACGCCACAACTTTCAAGCGGTTTGTAAACTCATCGTAAAACGGTTTGCCCGGTTGCGTGAAATGCGACAGCAATCCTCCGAAATGAGGGAGGTTGATAGCGATCAATTTATCGCCGCGCGCAATCGCATCCGTAACAGGCGTATAGTAGAAATGAAACTCTTTCGGGTCGATTTCCCGACATTGCATTTTCCAATCTTCAGGCTTCATACGGGCCAACAATTTATCGCGAATCGCCAGCAGCGCCCACTGCCGGAAAGCCTCCACGTGAGTCAGTTCAGGAATCCATTTGGTATGTGCCACACCTTTGATCTCCACGCGTGTGCCACCTTTACAGCTCACATTCACATCCTGACGTCCGGCACCGATACCGGTTCGCACCTTTCCGGTGCTTCTATTCAAGAATCGGATGTAATCACACCCTTCCTTCACCTCATCAGGATTCGTAAAATCGGGATAGGTAACGGTCTCGATGAGCGGCATGCCTAAACGGTCAGTGCGATAGATACGCGTATGCCCAATATCGGAAACCTCTCGGCAAGAGTCCTCTTCCAAGCTCAGTTGGATGAGGCGCACCTCTTTATTTCGCAATTTAATAGAACCTTCAATTCCGATAATACCGGTGCGTTGGAAACCGGTCGGAATAGAACCGTCCAAGTATTGTTTACGTGTGATGTGAACTTCACCTACAATATTCAGTTTGCTGGCCAATGCCAACTCGATTGCTTTTTCCAGCGCCTCTCGGTCGACTTGGAACGGCGGTGTGTCATCCACTTCGTAAGTGCAAGCATTCTTGTTGATTATGCGGTAAACAATCTCCTTGCGCGTGCGAAACTCCATCAATGCCGTTCCGTCATACTCACCCAGTTCGGAAAGCGTAGGCCGCATGTGGCGGATAATCTCGGCATCGAATTGATCGGGTTTTTGAAAGATGCCCGCAGGACAGCGGCAAAAGAGTTTTCTCTTGGTTAATATTTGCTGGTGCACTTCCAATCCCGACATGAAGCCTATGCGGTCGTAGTCTGCTTGCGTTGCATCTTTACGGTTAACATAGCCTATCTCATTACGGGTTTCTTCAAAATTTTTACGGGGATTTAATTGATTCACGTTATTATTGTTTTAGTTTTTTCTATTTCTAATCATGAGGCCGGTATTATGCTTACCCAAACGGATAAAGTCTAAGAGTGGACGATTGGCGGGGCATTCAAACTGGCATGATCCACATTCGATACAGTTCATTATGCCGTTTTTCTCACACTCTTCCCAGCGGCTTTGTTCGGCGAGTGGTTGCAGCAGAACGGGTTCGAGACCCATCGGGCAAACGGTAACGCACCTCCCGCAGCGCAAGCAGTTTGCCACATCGCCGCGATAACTTTCCGCATCGTCCATCATCAACAAACTAGACATTCCTTTCACGGCGAACGAATTGAGATTGGCGATCGCCTTGCCCATCATCGGACCACCGGCAATAATCTTCTTTGTATTTTCCGGAATCCCCACACTGTTAAGCACATCCATAATCGGCGTGCCTAAACGGATCCGATAGTTTCTTTTTTCCATCACCTTCTTGCCGGTAACGGTTGTAAAAGTCTCGATAAGCGGTTTATTTTTCTGCACCGCTTCGTAAACAGCAAAAGTAGTCGTAATATTATTGACGATCACCCCCACTTCAATCGGCAACTTGCCGGCAGGGACACGGCGGTTAGTCAGAGCTTGGATCAGCTGTTTCTCAGCGCCTTGCGGATACTTCACCTTCAGGGGGCGAATCTTTATATTGGGATGATCTTTCGCTAATTTCGTGAGATGTCTGATCGCATCGCGTTTGTTATTTTCGACACCAATCAAAGCAACAGGCGCACCGCTGGCTTTCAACATCGCTTCAATACCAATCAAGCACTCTTTTCCATGTTCGATCATCACGCGGTAGTCTGTTGTAATATAAGGCTCACATTCGGCGGCATTGATGAGGAGGTAATCCACCTTCTTATCCGGCGGCACCATATATTTAACATGCACCGGGAAGCAGGCGCCACCCAGCCCCACGATTCCGCAATCTTTCATCGTGTTGATAATCTCTTCTTTCGTCCGTGTGATTGTAGCAATAATATCAGGCGAACGATCAATTTTTTCTTCCCACACGTCATCTTCCACATTAATAACAATGGCCGTTTTCTTATGCCCTAAGGCATCCGCCACCGGTTCTATTTTCTGTACAACACCCGATACGGGAGAGTGGATATTGGCGGAGATGAACGCCTCTCCTCGGGCGACAAGTTGCCCCACTTTCACAACATCCCCTTTATCCACAACGGGTACCGCCGGAACACCGAGGTGCTGCCCGGTGAAAAGCGTCACTTGCGATGGAATGGGAAATATTTCAATAGGATTTGAATTGGTGAATTTATTTTCTTCCGGGTGAACGCCCCCTTTTTTAAACGTGATCATGGTATTAATATTAATTGTTAGCAGGTTCATTTACTATTTCTTCTGCTGCACGCTGCTCTTTCTTCGGCGGGAAGTTACACTCAACGATGGCACCGGTTGGGCATTCGGCAACACATTTCCTACATAATTTGCATTTATCCGAATCGATATACGCCAAGTTATTTTTCAAGGTTATCGCCTCAAACGCGCACGCTTTCAAGCATTTTCCGCAACCGATACAAGCAACCGAGCAATTCCTTTTGGCCGCCGCTCCTTTTTCGGTATTGCGGCAACTCACGAAAATTCGACGGTCTTTTTTCCCTTTATTACGTAACTCCACAAGCATACGGGGACAAGCCTTCACACATGCGCCGCAAGCCACACATTTCTCATTATCGATCACCGGCAGTTTTGTCATATCGTCGATATAGATGGCGTCGAAATTACAGGAACGCACACAGTCGCCCAAGCCGAGACATCCGTTGGGGCATGCGCTCTCGCCTACAAAGAGTGAGTTGGCGAAAGAGCAGCTGGGCGCACCTTCGTAATGCGACTTCGCCGGTGCAAACTCACAAGAACCTTGGCAACGCACCACCGCAATCTGCGGTTCACCTAACACAGCTTCCAAGCCAAGCACCGCTGCCACCGCATTGACAACGCTTTCGCCACCCGCCGGACAGTTCAAGCCCTCCATGGAACCAGCTTTCACAATAGCCTCCGCAAAGTTACGGCATCCGGCAAATCCACATCCGCCGCAATTGGCCGCCGGTAATAAATCGGCCACCTCATCAATACGAGGATCTTCAATCACCCGAAATGCTTTAGAGACAAAATACAAAATCACGGCTGCGATGATGGCTATGGCCCCAAGAACAGCCGCTGCTAATAAAATAATACTGATACTCACTGTTTTTTGATTTTAGTTGCGCAAAAATAACAAAAAAGAGCAAGTAAGGATTACTGATTAATTCAATTTCCGCAAATTACTAACAAGCTAAAAAACAACATTTTAAATCAACCACACTTTCACAATATACTATATATCAATCATTTATCAATAATCTAAAAAAACGCATAAAAAAATAATGAATAAACAATGATTCATGAGAGCAAATATCAAACGTAGTAATCTGTATCTCGATTTTCGTTGTGTTTATTTGTTTTCATTCACAATAAACAAAAAGAAAAAAGTGTATTTTTGCCGCCTTGAAAAAGCGCCCGGATGGCGGAATGGTAGACGCGCTACATTCAGGTTGTAGTGTCCTAAGGATGTGCAAGTTCGAGTCTTGTTCCGGGTACTGATAAAAAACGCTAATGACTTAATATTAAATGGTTAGCGTTTTTTTATTTCTAATGTCATATCAAGTATAAGATTATTGCAGCTGCTCCCCTATCTTCTATTTTCTTGACTAATTTAATTTTTCTACGAATTTCACTACCTATAATCACAAAACTCCTACCATCTATTTTTCGCAATTCCCTTGCAAATATTTTTATCTCTGCAAAATTTCCGCCAGAATCAGTAATTGTATATATCTGCTTGTATCTTTCAACCATCATATCCATAAATGAAGCATCAATTACCACGGAATCATTGCATTCTTTATGGCTTAGTTGTCCGATTGTCATTTGGCATAACGAATCGGGAGTGGAGTAGAAAATCCCTGTTTCTTGAAGTAAACTATAATTTTTGTTCGCTATTCGAAACATTTCCGTGTCGCCACAATAATAATCCGAAAAATTTGTCCAAGAATATGTTGTGTCAAACTCTTGGGGAAGAGAGATCATTAATTCTCCCAAATCGTTCTTCAAAGCAACCCTGTGTTTCACATAGCCCAATGGCACCGGTGCCTCTTTATGGCAGCAAGCACATAATGACAGAAGAATAATCATTGATAAAACGAGATTTTTCATTGGCGGGATTATGATGGGCAAATGTACGAAAAGCCTCTTAATTTTCAAGCTACTTACTATTTTCTTGGTAGGATAAAATCGCTGCCGTGTCAATGATCACCGCCATACAAGACAGGGCTATGATTTGGATTTTGACATCTTGCAACACACCTCCCTTCAGCACGATGATCTTGATCACATCCATATAGAATGACAAGGGGTTGAGGTAGTTGAGCTTTATGGCCCAATCAGGCATACCCTCGGTGGGGGTAAAAAGGCCGCTGAGTAAAACAAAGACAATGAAGAGAAAAAAGACGATAAACATGGCTTGCAACTGATTTTCGGAAACGCTGGAAATGAAAAAACCCAATCCCAACATCGCCAGCAGGTAAATCGCCGTAATTCCCAATAGGAGCACTATACTGCCTTGTACCGTAATGCCAAATACAAGTTTCATGAGTATCAATCCGATGATAAATTCCGCCATCCCCAATATCCAGAAAGGGATCATCTTGCCCACAATGAATTGCCACCGCTTGATTGGTGTGACATTGATCTGTTCGATGGTACCCAGTTCCTTCTCTCTGACGATATTCAACGCCGTCACATACGCCCCTATCAGCGTCACCAAAATCACCAAGATGCCGGGTACGATCAGGTTTTTGTAGTTCATCTGCTCGTTGAACCAATAAACATTGGTGGCTAAGATCTGCGCTTGACTCCCTTGATCCGGCTTCGACACCGCCATCAGCTCGTTCATATATTCAGCAATCACATTTTGTACGTAAGCAGTGCCAATACCCGCTTTCACACTGTTGATGGCGTTGGCGGTGATGGCAATCTCTGTCTTTTGCTGGTTGACGAGATCCTTTTCGAAATCAACAGGAAATTCGAGGGTGAAATCAATTTCATCACGCAGCATCAACGCTTGCGCATGATCGTTTGACGGCAAAATACCATGCGTTATAAAATAGGGCGAACCCAAGAATTTTTTTATAATATCCTGCGAAGTGGATGAACGGTCATGATCTATAAAAGCGATATTTATATGCTTTATTTCATAATCGGCCGTAAAAGGAAACAATAAAAACTGCACCAATGGAGCCACGATCAGGATACTCATCAGCAATGGATTGCGGAATACCTGTAAAAACTCCTTCTTAATCAGCATTAAAATCACTCTCATTTTTTCCTCCTTTTATCAATGCGTGAAAGACTGATGACAATCAGGAAGACAGCCATACCGAAAAGTATCAGCATATAAAGCCAAATCTCTTGAATACCAGATCCTTTTATCATCACATCTTTGAGGGCGATGATGAACCATTTGGCCGGAAAAACATTTGCCAGCAATTGGAAGAAATAGGGCATGTTATCGAGCGGGAAGAGGAAGCCGGAGAGCAATACCGTGGGCAAGAAAAGTCCCATCATGGTAACCATCATGGCGTCTAACTGTGTTTTCACCAATGCCGAAATCATTAATCCAAACGAAGCAGAAGTAAGCATGAAGATAATGCACAATAGAAGTAACAGCAGCAAACTTCCCCTGATCGGCATTTTAAAAACTAACACACTCAATACTAATATAATGATCGTACAGATAAACGACAACAGCATGTAAGGGATCAGTTTGCCAATCACCACATACACTTTCTTCACCGGCGTGATTAGCAACATATTCATCGTGCCGGTCTCCATTTCGCGGGAGAGCGTGATGGAGGACATAAGTGCCGTCACGATAATCATAATCAAGGTGATAATACCGGGAACAAACATGTACACGCTGTTCATTTCCTGATTGTACTGCATCTTCACTGAGATATCGAACAAGACGGGATCATCGGCTAAATCGTTGTAATCTGAGGTGAAGTCATAGATAACCGATCGGATATAATTATTGAGCAACGAAGCTACATTCATATCCGACACATCATTGATAATCTGCAAGGTCGCTATTTTTTCTTTCGCTAATGACTCTTCAAAATGGGCTGGAATGATGAGTGCTAATTTTGCGCCCTTACTCTTGAAGTCGTGGTCTATTCCCGTTTCGTTTTCCGGATATGAAACAACTTGGAAATAACCGGATGCCGATATTTTATCGATCAGGCTTTTCGATTGAGAATCCATTGCATGATCTAAAATAGCGATCTTGGCATTACGAATTTCGGAGCTAATGGTAAATCCAAAGAGTAGAACCAGCATAATGGGCATCGAAAGCACCAAAAAAAGAGTGACCTTGTCGCGAAGGACGTGCCAAAACTCTTTCCTCAATATCATGCCCAATTCTTTCATACGGTTATGTTTTTTATTTCTCTGATCGCACACAGTCTTTGCGAAAATACAATCATATTCTGCCTATAACTGCTATCTTTTAACAAATTTCCCGAACACTTCTTCAATCGTATCAACCTTCATGTCGATTTTAATCTGCGTGGGGGTTCCTATCAACATCAGCTTACCATGCGACATAATAGATATCCGTTCGCAATATTCCGCCTCGTCCATATAGTGTGTAGTGACGAATATGGTTACGCCGGTGGATGCGGTTTTATAAATTCGTTCCCAAAACTCTCGGCGCACGATCGGATCTACACCGCTTGTAGGTTCGTCTAAAAAAACGATGTCGGGTTGATGGAGCAGCGCGGTAGCAAATGCCAATTTCTGTTTCCAACCTAACGGTATGGATCCCACTAATTTATTGGCATACTTATCCATTCCCAAATCTTCGAGACTATCATGTATCCGTTCTTTGAGAATGGCAGGTTTCACCCCGTAAATAGTGCCATAAAGCTGCATATTTTCGAAAAGAGACAAGTCATTGTACAGTGAGAACTTCTGGCTCATATAACCGATACTCTTCTTGATTTGCTTGGATTGTGTTTTAAGACTGTAACCGGCAATGGTGGCATTGCCTGAAGTGGGACGCAACAGTCCGCACATCATTTTCATCGCGGTGGTTTTACCGGCACCGTTCGCACCCAAAAAACCAAAAATCTCTCCACGCTTAACCTGGAAGGTGATGTGATCCACGGCGGTAAAATCGCCGAATTTTTTCATTAGATCCTGCACATCAATACTGAACACCATCCCTCCTTTCCATCAATTCGATAAAACAATCTTCAATGGATGGAGCGATCTCCTCCATGTCGGTATATTCCACTCCATTCTCATTCAAAAATGCAGCAAATCTTTCTTTAATTGTCGTCGTATCTTTATCATAAAAAACCACATGTACATATTCGCCGTAAGGATAAAAATTACTGTCAATCGGGCATCTCTCCATCACATCCAATGTTTCGAAAATTTGTTTAACCCGAATGGAATAGAGGGTGCCATTAAATTCTTTCACAATTTTCACCGGCGGATCTATCTTAATGATTTCGCCATTTTGAATCAGTGCGATGCGATCGCAACGGGTAGCCTCATCCATATAGGGTGTGGAAACGACCACGGTGATATTCTGTTTCTGGATGCTCTTGAGAATATCCCAAAACTCTTTACGGGAAACGGGATCCACACCGGTGGTAGGTTCATCCAAAAAGAGGATCTCCGGTTTATGGATAAGAGCGCAACATAGTGCGAGTTTCTGCTTCATTCCTCCTGACAACTTTCCTGCTTTCCGTGTTTTGAACGGCGACAGCTGCCCCCATATCGGCCTAATAATAGGCATATTGTCTTTTAGAGAACTTTTATACATGGTGGCGAAAAACCGAAGATTTTCCTCTACCGTTAAATCAGGATACAGGGAAAAAACACCGGGCAGATAACCAATGATGCTACGTACTTTTTTATAGTCGTTTTCCACATCGTTGTCAAGCAGAGTCACGGTACCCGTGTCTGCGAATAGCAGCGTGGTCATGATATTGAAAAGGGAAGTTTTTCCCGCGCCGTCAGGACCTACCAAACCGAAAATCTCACCTTGATTCACAGTGAACGAGACATCCCTCAATGCCGCTACTTTATCGGCATAGCATTTGTTAATATGGTCAACGACAACGGCTTGCATTTTCCTTATTTAAAAACCACATCGCCGGGCATTCCGATTTTCGCACTGCCGTCATTTTTAAACATCACCTTCACGGCATACACGAGGTTTACTCGTTCCTTTTTGGTCTGGATCATCTTGGGAGTAAATTCGGCTTTCGGAGAAATCCACACAATCTCACCCTCAAGTTTCTTTTCCTGCCCCTCTTCCGCATCAATAAAAACATCCGTTTTCTGACCATACTTTAGCGATGAGAGCATATCTTCCGATACATAAACCCGGATGAACATATCCTCGATATTGGCCATTTTGAAAAGCGGTTTTCCGTGGAAAACCAGCTCATTAGGTTCCACATACTTCTTCAACACCACTCCGGTTATAGGCGCTTTAATGCGACATTTAGCCAATGCGTCTTCCAATTGCATTTTCTGAAAACGCATCGCCTCCACCTCTTCCAAGATCGATTGCGACTGCATATTCAGATTTGATTTGGTAGCTTCGATTTGGCTTTTGGTAATGGTGATTTCAGCCTCCACATCATCCAAGCGCTTTGCTTCTATTGCATTCACACCCACTAAATTGGCTGTTCTGATACGTTCTTTCTCTAACGCCGTCAGCTTCTCTTGCAACGAACTCACTTGTGTAGGCATGTCAGGACGACGAGCCATAGCAGCCCGTATCGAAGACTCTAATTGTTTGATTTGCAGATAGAATTGAAATGTATCAATAATTCCCAATTCTTGCCCTTTTTGATAAATACCGCCTTCTTCCGCATTGAATACCAACATCTTGCCATTATTCTCTGCCGAGACGATGATCTCCGTGGCTTCAAAAACCCCGTAAGCATCCGCGCTGTCTTTTTTGTTATTGCATGCGCCAAGGAACAAAATCCCGACAAATATTAATAGCAAGTATTTCATTTTTAAATTCATAGCTTTTCTTTTGAAAACGCGCAAATATAAAACAATTTAGCTTTTGACAGTGAGAGGAGGGCTTTTCGATTAACTCTTTTTTTGAAGGTACAATGAAAATTATATACGACAAATTTCATGTAATTCAACTAAACTATTTTCTTAACCGCCGAATCCGCAAAGATTTACACAAAAAACACTAAGGTTTTAGAGATTGTCTTCAACTCTTTTTATTCCATTTTTCAAGAATAATACATTGAAATAGTTTTGCCATTTACAACATATCCGGCAATGTGGCGAAGATGTTACATGAGGAGTATATTACTATATAAAAATACTGAAAATCAACGAAATACAATTCGTGTATCACTTCAAAAACACACTACGAAAAACCGGATGTAGCTGTAGGTTTCAGAGTCTATATGGAGATTCCCAAACGAGATTAAGCGGATTGTCTTATTTTCGCGGCCATATTTTAAAAACATTTAAACAGTCCAATTTATGAGTAAAATTATCGGAATAGGAAACGCATTGGTAGATATCATTGTTAACATCGAGAAGGAGGATATTCTTGATCGGTTTTCGCTGAAAAAAGGCGGCATGGAGATGATCGACAGTGAAACGAAACGGTCGTTGCACAATGCCATCAGCGAGATGCGACAGGTCACTGCTTCAGGCGGTTCCACGGCAAATACTATCCACGGGCTGGCGCGATTAGGCGTGCAAACCGGTTTCATCGGCAAAATCAGCCAAGACAATGCCGGACAATTTTTTTCATCGGATCTTCAAAACAGCAATGTCAACGACCACCTGATCTACACCGATGTTGACACCGGCATTGCCACCACGCTGATGACTAGCGATGCCGAACGCACCTTCGCCACCTACCTCGGCGCCGCCGCTATGATGACTCCCGAGGAGATCAGGAAAGAGATTTTCAAAGATTACCATTATATATTAGTAGAAGGCTACCTCATCTTCAATCGCGACCTAATTCTGAAAGTGTGTCAATATGCCAAAGAGCATGGCCTGAAGATTGCGATGGATATGGCCAGCTATAACCTCGTGGAGACGAACCGCGATTTCATCCACATGCTGTTGGAGGAGTATGTGGATATTATTTTCGCCAACGAGGAGGAAGCGAAGGCGTTCACCGGCAAAGAGGAATATGAGGCATTAGAAGAGCTATCGAAACTTTGCGAAGTGGCTGTGGTGAAGATAGGCTGTCGCGGCTCGTTGGCCAGCGTTCACGGCAAAGTGACCGCCATCCCGCCGCAACCCGCCAACTGCATCGATACCAACGGCGCCGGCGACATCTACGCCGCAGGATTCTTATACGGACTTATGAAAAATCTCCCCGTAGAAGAGACGGGCAAGCTTGCCTCCATGCTCTCCGCCAAATTAGTGGAAACCACGGGAGCAAAACTATCCGACCAGCAATGGGCGGAAGTCAGATTAATGATTAATAGTTAGTTGATTGATCTTTTCTAAACTTCAATGCAAAGGTTTGGGATATCCTGCCCAGACCTTTGTCTTTCCGTCCTTTCCTTCTTCATGCTTTTTCCGTATTTTTGCATCCTAATTTTTCAAGAAATGACAATCAAGAGAGTCGCTATCATTATCACCCTTATTTTTAGCATGTGCACTGTTTTTGGTCAAGACACGTTGAACCGAACCGATGCGCAAGGAAAAAAGATCGGATACTGGAAAAAAATAGAGAATGGGAAATTGATTTACGAGGGACGTTTCAATAAAGACGTTCCTGTCGGCGAGTTCACATATTACCACTCAGACGGATCTCGCAAAAGCATCAGCAATTTTTTAAATGGAACGCATCGGGTTCAGTGCTCATTATTTCATAAAAACGGTCAAAAATCGGCGGAAGGCATTTTCATCGATCAACGGAAAGACGGCGAGTGGAGGTATTATTCCAATGCCGGTAAATTGGTAAAAATAGAAGGTTATAAAAATGGAACACCAGATGGCGACTGGAAGACTTACTCCTCGCAAACCGGCATCTTGCTCCTGGAGGAAGCATATCGAGACGGTGTTTTACACGGAGAACAAAAAGAGTATTATACCACAGGTGACATCAAGAGCTCCACGCCTTATATCAATGGAAAACGGAACGGCATGACAGAAACTTACTATGTGGGGAACATCCCCGCCTCCCGCGGAATTTTCCACCAAAATGTCCAAACCGGAACATGGGAGTTTTATGATTCCCGTGGAAAATTACGCAAAAATGTGGAGTATGTAAAAGGGTTGGAAAAAACAGTCTACCTTATTTTTTACAATGGCAGTGCTCCACAGAAGTTGAATCAAAATATCGTGACTTTTATCAAGAAAAACAACAACGGCATAGACGTGATTGTTAAAAACGGCAATAAAATCCGGTGCACGGACGATTTTTACGAAACCAGCCTTTGGTTAGATCAATTGGTGATCTTACAAGTAACCCCGACACTCATGGTGGCATACGACGCCATCAAAGGTTATAGGGTTGTTGAAACCGAGGAAGAGGAATGGGAAGAGGAACCGGATGAGCTTGAGTCAATAATCAGCGAATTGATAGAAGACCCATTGAATGCGAATGCCAATGAAATTGTCGCTAAAGAAACATTGCTGCTCGTCACCGACCCGCCATACGAACACGACATCATCGTCAAAGGGAGGTTCGCCGCCATGATCAAAAGTTTGTGCAATACAGCCGTCCCTGTTCAAGAATAATACTTACTAAACTAAAACACGATATTAATCGTTAAAAAAAAGCGATAAATCTATAATTATAAAATCTATTTATGACATTAATAAAATCTATCTCCGGAATACGCGGAACGATTGGTGGAAAGTCCGGAGAGAATCTTACTCCTGTCGATATTATCAAATTCACTTCTGCTTTTGTCGTTTTTTTAAAAGAAAAAAAACAGGAAAAACCGCTCACTTTAGTAGTGGGCCGCGACGCCCGCATCTCTGGTGATATGGTTAACAAGTTGGTTTGTGGAACTTTACAGAGCTTAGGCGTGAATATCCTCGATGTGGGACTTTCCACCACGCCGACCGTTGAGATGACGGTAATCCAGCAAAAAGCTGATGGAGGGATCATACTCACCGCCAGCCACAACCCCATCCAATGGAATGCGCTGAAACTGCTCAACGACAAAGGGGAGTTTATCTCCAACAGTGACGCGCAACGATTACTGGAACTTTCAGAAAATGAAGATATCGAATTTGCAGAAGTGCGACAACTTGGGCAGTATACTCAAATGGATGATGCCATCGATCGTCATATCGATGCCATTTTGGCGTTGAATTTAGTGGATGCTGATGCTGTGCGCCAAGCAAATTTTTCAATTATTGCCGACTGCGTGAACTCAACCGGCAGCATTGCGATTCCCAAACTTCTCGAAAGATTAGGTGTCACAAAAATCAAACTGCTTAACGGTGATCTTTCCGGCGTTTTCGCCCACAACCCCGAACCACTGCCCGAACATCTGTACGACATTTCCCGTGAAATTCAAAAAGAAGACTACCAAATCGGTTTTGTGGTAGATCCCGATGTGGACAGGCTGGCGATGGTGATGGAAAACGGTGAAATGTTCGGCGAAGAATATACGTTAGTCGCTGTGGCTGATTATGTGTTACAACATAAGACGGGGCCTGCGGTTTCCAACCTCAGTTCCAGCAGAGCGTTGGACGATCTCTGTGTTAAATATAATGTAAAATGTTCTAAATCAGCGGTCGGCGAAGTAAATGTGGTAGAGATGATGAAAGAGGTAGGTGCGGTGATCGGTGGCGAGGGCAACGGCGGCATTATCTATCCCGAACTTCATTATGGGCGGGATGCATTAGTGGGCATCGCACTAATACTTACATACATGGCGAAATCAGGAAAAGATTGTTTCGAGTTGCGCCGGAATTACAGCAATTACTATATATCCAAAAATAAAATCGAGCTCACCCCCGACATGGATATACATGGTATTCTGAATTATATTGCCCAAAAATATGAAAACCAGAAAGTCACGACAATTGATGGAGTAAAGATCGATTTTGAAGACTATTGGGTACACTTGCGCACGTCAAACACCGAGCCGATCATTCGGATTTATGTCGAAGCATTGAATGAGAGTACGGCGGAAAATATTGTCAATAAAATCAAAATTGACATTCGGGAATTTATCCATTCCAACTGATTAATGCGATAATCATCTGATTGTTAATGGAAAGGTGAAGTTGATGGCATGGAGAGATGTATGTTCTAGGCAATTCAAAACGACATTGTAAAATAAAAACGATAAAACAATAAAACAATGGGAAAAAGTATTGTAATAGTTTTTACAACTGTTTTTTTGATAGGGCAGGTGTTTGCACAAGAATTAGAAATACAAGAAAGAGATTTCTTTATTCACATGAAGGATTATGATTTATCAGTGGTTTTGACAGCTGATTCAATTGTTGTTGATGAAAATGGGAAAATACCGCAATCCGAAATTTTGGGTTTTATTGGAGATGATTTTCAACGTTTTGAGATCCATTTTATTTCAGTAATTCAAAATCAATCAAATCCTTACGAATATTTTGCGTATGGAAAAACTAAAGTTGAAAATAATATTTGCGAGTTTCAAGGAACGATAACAATTAAAAATGCAAAATTGTATGATAATCCCGATTGGGTTTGTTGTAACGAAGACACATTGATGAAATTTGGGTATACTAAATGTGATGTTGTTTTATATGAAGATAAAAAGACAAAATTTCCAGGTTTCATTAAAGGAAGTTTAACCAGTAATTTTCTGATTGACTTGAACGGAATGTTTCGATATGATTCTTATATGTTTGTGGCTGATGGATTTAATAACAATCAGTTTGTTGGAACTTGGGCAAGTTATAAAACAAAGTCAGTGAAGAAATGTAATTGGGGGGATTATAGAATCCCAGAAAGCGGGGATTTGGATAGTGGGGCAGGAGAGTTTTGTGTTGATGAAAAATATGTGAAAAATGGATGGGAAAACTATAAACTTGCTTGGCAAACATATCCAAAAACGCAGGAGGTTATAAAAGCAAGACAAAAGGAGCAAGAACAATGGTGGAAATAAAAACTGTTTCTATCAGACAGCTTGTGTGATGAAAAAATGTAGTGCACCTCTCCTTGATTTTCTCCATCGGGAGTTCAAACGTGAAAAGAAATTTCATATTTTCGTGGCGCATTTGTGGGAACTTGCCAGCTGCCAAAATGAGAATTGATACAACAGGAAAAAAATAAAAACATAATTATATGAAATACCAACCTTTATCCCCCGATTTTTATATCAACAACCGGAAAAATGTGGTTTCCGAGATGAAAGAAAACAGCGTTGCCATTTTGGTTTCCAATGATGAATACCCTCGCAGCGGAGATACTACACATTCTTTTCGGCAAAACTCCGAATTGCTTTACCTCTGCGGTATCGATCAGGAAGAGAGTGTGTTAGTAATGGCACCCTGGCATCCTAATCCTGATTATCGAGAAATTCTATTCATCAAAAATCCTTCGCCGGAGATGGTGGTTTGGTACGGTCATCGTTTCAGCAAGGAAGACGCCAGTGGCATTTCAGGCGTTAAAACAATCTTGTTTACAGATAGTTTCGAATCAGTATTACATGACGTGATGATGTCCAGCAAATCGGTTTACCTTCATCTTCCCGAAAATCCTCGCCTAAAAATTTCCCATCCGACTCAAGAGATCCGTTTTGCCGAGAAGTTGAAAAATGAATATCCGCTACATAAGTATAAACGATTAGCCCCCATCCTTTATCCCTTGCGCAACATTAAACATCCGGAAGAGTTGAAGGTGTTGCGACGGGCTTGTGAAATTACGGGTGATGCCTTCATGCGTGCGGCAAAATCCGTAAAACCAGGAAAATACGAATACGAAATTGAAGCCGAGTTGACTTATGAGATGCTACGCCAAGGTGCTGCCGGTCACTCGTTCGCACCGATCGTGGCCAGCGGAAAAGACACCTGCATCTTACACTATATCAAGAACGACAAGAAAATGGAGGATGGCGATCTGTTATTGCTGGATTTTGGCGCGGAATATGCCAATTATGCCGGCGATTGCAGTCGTACCATTCCGGTAAACGGCAGATTTTCACCCCGTCAAAAAGCGGTTTACAATGCGGTTTTGGCAATTTATAAAGAGACAATACCGCTATTCAAACCCGGTATGACCATCCATAAAATCAACGATTACGTTTTCAAAAGGATGGAAGAGGAGATGATCAGGCTAGGACTTTTCACTGCGGAAGATGTCAAAAATCAAAATCCGGCTATGCCGCTGTTTAAGCAATATTACATGCACAACACTAGCCACTTCATCGGTTTGGATGTCCATGATGTGGGGCAACGGGATTGGATATTTCAACCCGGGCAGGTGATCAGTTGCGAACCCGGCATCTACATTGCCGAGGAAGGCATCGGGGTACGTATCGAAACCGATGTGGTTGTGGGAGAAACACCGATCGATCTGATGGCGGGATTGCCAGTGGAGGTAGAAGAAATTGAAAGATTGATGGCATAACTGAACGATACTCACCATGCAATCAAATTCATTCTATAAATTTCACGGCACAGGCAACGACTTCATTATCATTGATAACCGTCAGGGACTTTCTTTTTCCAAAGCGCAAATTGAAGCTTGGTGCCGGAGAAGGACGGGTATCGGTTCCGATGGCTTTATACTGTTAGAGGAATCGTCCGATGCTGATTTTCGGATGCGCTATTTTAATGCAGACGGAGGCGAGGCTTCGTTGTGTGGTAACGGCAGCCGTTGTGCCGTTGCGTTTGCGCATTTTCTTGGCATCATTGAAAAACAAGCGCTATTTTCCGCTTTTGACGGGCTCCACAAAGCCGAGGTTATTGAACACGCTGATTATGAGTGGCTCATTTCGTTGGAGATGAATAGCAACCTCCGCATTGCAACCTTTGAAGATGGTTATTTTACAGACACCGGCTCCCCTCATTTCATTCGTTTTGTAGACGATCTTGAAAACATTGACCTACTCAACGAAGGTCGGAAAATACGGCATGACAGCCGTTTTCCCGAAGGATGTAATGCCAACTTCGTAAAAATCAACCCTGACCATATCGAGGTACGCACATTCGAGCGCGGTGTGGAAGATGAGACGCTCTCTTGTGGAACCGGTGTAACGGCATCAGCCATAGTTCTTTCCATACAAAATAATTTTTCCGATGGCAACCATGTCATTCCAATTCGAACCAAAGGCGGCAATCTGCAGGTTAAGTACACAAAAAAGGGAAGCACTTTCTCCAATCTGTATCTACAAGGTCCTGCAGTGATGGCTTTTTTGGGAAAAGTTTGACCTCTGTAAAATGCTTCAATTTTTCTTTTAACTTTGCCTTCTTCATTCTAACTTTGAATATATGGCAAGTAATAGTGAATCCTGGGGCAGTCGGATCGGTATTGTATTAGCGATGGCTGGCAATGCGGTAGGCTTCGGGAACTTTCTTCGCTTCCCCATTCAAGCAATGGAAAACGGAGGTGGCGTATTTATCATTCCTTATATTGTCTGCTTTCTCTTGCTTGGCATCCCGCTGACGTTTGTCGAGTGGACAATCGGACGCTTCGGCGGGCAATTTGGCAAACACTCCACGCCGTATATCATGGAACAGACCGGTAAAAGGAGAGGCTGGCGATATGTCGGTGTACTGGGCATTTTTTCAACACTTGCCATTGCTTCATATTACTGTTATATAGAAAGTTGGACTCTCACATACGTCTATCACTCCATCATTGGGTCATTCCAAGGGATGAGCCAAAGCGAAACCGCATCTTTCTTCAGTGATTACCAAAACACAGGAAATAGTCACAGCGGAATCCCTTATGAAAATGTGATCGCTTTTATCCTTTGTTTGGCATTGAATATATGGATATTAAGTCGTGGACTAAAAGGAGGGATTGAAAAAGTTGCCAAATTCGGTGTCCCATTGTTGATTATTTTCGGAATATTTTTAGCTATTAGAGGTATCATGATCCAACCCGGAGAGTATGGGGCTATTGCAAAAGGAGTGGAAGGACTGGATTTTTTATGGACACCGCAAGTGAGTTCACTTCTTGACCCGAAAGTGTGGTTGGCTGCAGCCGGCCAAATATTTTTCACGTTATCGTTAGGCATGGGCTGTATCCAGTGCTATGCCTCCTACATGAAACACGATGAAGACATTGCTTTAGGCGCACTTTCCACCTCTTTTGTTAATGAATTTGTGGAAATTGTCTTGGGGGGAACTATTATCATCTCGATTTCTGTTGGTTTTTTCGGACTAGAGCATGTTCTTTCTATGATTTCAAATGAAGGCGGTTTCGGCATTGCCTTTCAAACCATGCCTTTTCTTTTCAATAAATGGGGTGCAGTGATGGGGATACTCTGCGGAGTGGCTTTCTTTGGCCTGCTCTTTATCGCCGGGATCACCTCTTCGCTGGCAATGTGTACGCCGGCACAGGCACTCCTGCGCGATGAATTCGGATGGAGCCGGACTAAATCGGCTATTGCAATTGGTATCACGATCTTATTGTGGGGACTTCCTACGGTTATTTTTTACAAACAAGGTGTCTTCAGCGAATATGACTATTGGGCTGGCACCGTATCACTTTTCGTATTTGCCATGCTCGAAGCAATCCTCTTCTCGTGGGTAAACGGGATTGATAATAGTTGGAAAGAGTTCAACCACGCTGCAGATATTAAAATTCCCAAAATCTATAAATACATCCTCAAATACATTACACCTACACTACTTATTATCATATTTATAGCCGCTTTAATAAAACCTAATAACGACGATTGGTCTCAACTAAGTTTGAAAGGCTGGGAAGTAGATGCCAATAGCATCATCGGAAAATTCCAAGGGAAAGATGCCGGTCCTAATCATAAATGGATCGCTGACACGCTTTATGCGGATCTAAACGGTTACTTTTCAGAAACGATAATCGATGGCAGCGGAAAACACATCCGAATCACTGCACTGAATGAGATTGGAAATGAATATGGTTTCGCAAAATCGTATCCTTTGAAAGACGATGACACACTACTGCTCCACGAAGGGGATCCTGTTGAGATCGGTGATCCGATAATGACCGGGCGTTTCGTAAACGACACTTTCTATCAGGCTTTTGCAAGACTCTATATGATTCTTTTATTGCTCATCATCTTTGTTATAGTCTTCTTCACTTCTCAAAAAAGAGATAAACTCAAAAAAGTAAATCCATGAATACATCCGCGCTGCTCTTAATGATAATAACGCAGGGAATCGTCACTATTTTAGCCATCTATTTTATAGTACGAATCATGCGAAATGACAGGCAATAAGCAAGCCTTTGAACTTCCCTTCTTTAAAGATGTTATGAACTAAACATTAAATAACGAATCATGGAAAAACCAAGAGCAACAGCCATTTGGAATGGCACAGGAAAAACCGGAAAAGGAACCTTGACAACGTTGAGCGGCGCCTTATCGAAAAAAACATATTCATTTAGAAGTCGAACGGAAGATACGACAGATACAAATCCCGAAGAGCTCTTGGCAGCCGCACATGCCGGATGTTTCACAATGAAACTGGCATTCCTTTTGGATGAAGCTGGTTTCAAGGATATTGATCTGGAAACAAATTGCGAAATAACTTTTGTTGGTGGCGAAATCAGAGCATCCGATCTGATTGTAACAGCCAATATACCAGGTATCTCCAAGCAGAAATTTGATAATCTTGTTAAACTTGCTGAAACAGAATGCCCGGTATCTAAACTATTTAAAGCCAAGATATCGGCAGCCGGAATTTTAAAATAGTTTCAAGAAACAATATCACTCTAAAAAACCTGCAATCAATGACTTGCAGGTTTTTTTCAATCTCTCCACAAATAATTAATTTGTTTTTTTATTAATTATTACCATTGCATTAATATTTTATTTATTTTTGCGGCATGATGATTGGATCTCAAATCATCCAGAACTCAAAAATTTAAAAACTAAAAAATTACGCAATGAAACAGCAAATCAACTCTTTAGTCTTAATTTTCAGTATTCTCTTTTTTACGCCGGAGTTATTTTCCCAAACCATACTTTATATGGAAAATTTCGGCACTCCTTCAGCCAATACCACAATACAACAGTATACAGGTTGGCAAAATCAACAAGTAACTTACACCGGTGACGGTACCTGCGATGTACGTACTTCGAGCGCTTCCACTGGCTATACCGGAGCTTCCGGAAACGGAAATGTGATGTTGAACAACACAACGAAATGGTTTTCCGTTTCGGGGATCAATACAATGGGGTTAGATTCGCTAAAGTTACATCTTGGCATACGCAAAGGAAGCACCTCAGAGGACGGATCAAACCTCTCCATCCAACATTCGACTGATGGTGAAAATTGGACACAACTTCCTGTTGTTCAAGAACTACCAACCGGTAGTGGAACAACCGGCTGGCATTACGTCACCGTTTCGGGATTGCCAGCCGCATCAAACTTACGTCTAAAATTCTCCAATCTATCTACCGGAGACATCCGCCTCGACGACCTATCCATCACGGCGCACTCTACCATATCTACTCCTACAGTACAAATCATTTCACCTGCACATGGCAGTAGCCACGTACAATCGGTAATCTTCAACATTGTTATCCAAAATTTCGTGTTAGGAGTTGACGGAAAACTCTCCGTAAACATTGACAGCGAAGGTTTTGACAAAACATTTAACTTTAGCACCATGGACAGTTTGACCACGTTTATGTCCACTCCCCTCTCGCTATTTCCCGGCAACTACACATTAACTTCCACATTACTAGACATGAACAACAGTCCATCACATCCGGGGGCTACAGTTATTTCCCAGTTTTCGATCACCTTACCCGTAGTAGCCACCCCTGATATTTCGCCAACAGGCGGTGTCTATACAGAGGCTCAAACGGTGCAAATCACCTGTGAAACAACCGGTGCGTCCATCTATTACACATTGGATGGCACTACCCCGGATGAAAATGGACTCCCGTACTCTAATCCTATCGTAATAGAAAATAGCTGCATATTAAAAGCTATCGCCATGAAAACAGAAATGACAGCCAGCAATACGGCAACCTGTGAGTATATCATCAAAAACGACTCTGCCGCCGTAATCCTTCCTTTCGACATCAGCAAAAATAGCGAGACTGACAAAAACGACATCACGCTGCTGAACGGTTTCCACACTGAAGATTTGGGAAGTTCGTATGCCGACGGAAGCGCCAAATTTGAACCGGCAAAAGCTGGCCGCGCTCAACTTTACATACGGTTAGATTCATCGCCTGACACGCTATGGTTCGACTTGCGGGGACGAAACGGCGGTAGTGCGCCACAAGCGTATGAAGGTATTCGCATGGAAGTCCTATCATCTCCCGATGGCATACTCTGGGATTTGAATTCAATATTGACTGAAAATGAGATATCCGTCGCACAATTCACTAATTTTTCAATTGTATTGAATCCCAAAACACGCTATGTCAAATGGTTTTTGGATGAAGCCAGCAAAGGTAACACACAGTTGAATAATATTAAAATTGGAAAATATACTGGATCCACAACTGACACCTCTGCGATAACGAATCTCAAAAACTTAGACATTTCCATCCACCCTAACCCCACATGCGACCATTTATGTGTAAAATCACACGATGCCGCTATCCAAGAAATCCACATCATAACTATTTCCGGATTACTCATTCAGAAGCATCCTGTCTATGAAGAACAATACACCCTCTCTTTAAGCGATCTTACTCATGGAATATATTTGCTGAAAATCATCACGGAAAGAGGAGTGATTATTCGGAAAATATGCAAGATTTAATATAAGGAACACGTTGGAGCATCGTTTGATGCAATCTTCTGGTGGTGATTTTGGAAGAAGGTTGGTTTTATTGCGCCGAAATATTTCGGTGTAGTTGGCCAACCTATCTTTCTTTTCCAACCTTAATGTTAAAAAATGTGAATAATTCTAAAAAAATAAAACGCATATTTGGAATAGGCAATACCTAAGGGAATTTTTTTGGAAGAAAATCAGCAAAACACGATCTTTCCTATCATAACAAAAGTATAGAAAATAACGGGGATCAAAAAGGACAAAGGGGAATTTTGGGTACAAAAAAAAGCTGCAACTCATTGGTTTACAGCTTCTGCGGAGAGAGAGGGATTCGAACCCCCGGAGGCTCTCACCTCAACGGTTTTCAAGACCGCCGCAATCGACCACTCTGCCATCTCTCCGCGGCAAAAGTACAAAAAAAGATATACGAAATTCATTTTTAACAAAAAAAATTTTCAGCAACTCATTATCATCAAGTTAGCTTCTTGTCATATAAAAACATATAGTTTCGCGATCAAATAAAATTATTTCCATATTGCTATTTAAATAATTCATATTCAAAGAAATAACCCTTTTATGAAAAAAATTATCGCGCAATTGAATGATTTAAACATTTTAAATCCAATTGAAATCTTTCACAATTCTTCCTACCAAGAGTTATACGAACATGAAATAGATCCCGCATTGGATGGTTACGAGAAAGCGTATCAAACCACGACCGGTGCGCTCTCTGTTGACACGGGTATTTTTACCGGAAGATCTCCGAAAGACAAATATGTTGTCAGGGATGAGTACTCCGAAAACACTGTCTGGTGGTCTACATCAGGCAAAAAAAGCTCCGACAACACGCCCATAACACCGGAAGTTTGGCATTCTCTTAAAGACATTTGTCAAAAACAACTCAGCAACAAGCGTATTTATGTGATGGATGGTTACTGCGGAGCAAATGAAAACAGCCGCTTGAAAATCCGATTTGTAACAGAAGTAGCTTGGCAGGCGCATTTTGTAAAGAACATGTTCATTCGCCCTTCTGATGACGAGATTAAAGATTTCGAACCGGACTTTGTAGTCTTAAACAGTTGCAAAGCTGTGAATCCGGACTGGGAATCGCAAGGAATGAACAGCGAGGTTTTCGTAGCTTTCAACCTGAAAGAACGAATGGCCCTCATTGGCGGCACTTGGTATGGAGGCGAAATGAAAAAAGGCATTTTTTCCGTGATGAATTATTTCCTTCCTTTAAAAGGAATAGCCACCATGCATTGTTCCGCTAATCAAGGACAAAAGGGCGATACTGCTCTCTTTTTCGGTCTCTCCGGTACCGGAAAAACAACCCTCTCCACTGATCCCGAAAGAATGCTGATCGGGGATGACGAGCACGGCTGGGATGAAGACGGGATTTTTAATTTCGAAGGTGGCTGCTATGCCAAATGTATTAACCTCTGCAAAGAAAACGAGCCTGACATCTACAATGCCATCAAAAGAGATGCCCTTTTGGAAAATTTGGTTGTTGATGAACAAGGTGTGATCGATTTTTCATCTGCGGCCAAAACGGAAAACACACGTGTCTCCTACCCCATCTATCACATCGAGAATATTGTAAAACCTATCTCTAAAGGGAATCATCCCTCAAAGATCATTTTTTTATCAGCAGATGCTTTCGGCGTGTTGCCTCCGGTTTCCATCTTAAACAAAGAGCAAACCATGTATTATTACCTCAATGGGTACACAGCAAAATTGGCGGGAACCGAGCGAGGTGTCAAAGAGCCACAGCCCACATTCTCATCCTGCTTCGGCGCCGCATTCCTCATGCTCCATCCGACAAAATACGCGGAAGTGCTTGGACAGAAACTCACGGAACACAATGCCACCGCATATCTTGTGAATACCGGCTGGATTGGCGGCGGGTATAATGTGGGGAAACGCATCTCGATCAAGGATACACGGCGAATTATTTCAGCCATCTTGCATGATGAATTAAAAGATTGTGAAACCGAAAAAGTACGACCCTTCAACCTTTACATCCCTAAGCAAATCGAAGGCATTGACACCAGAATATTAAATCCTCAGAATGTATGGGCTGACAAGGACGCTTATGAAAAAGCCGCTAATGAACTTGCGGGATTCTTCATCAAAAACTTCGAGAATTTCACTGACAATGAAGATGGTGCGGCATTGATTCAATTCGGCCCCACTTTGTAAGCAATAAAATTAAAAATTGTCAGTTCTATCCATCTATGAAAAAGAAAATCTTACTCCTCTACACCGGCGGCACGATTGGAATGATCAAAAATCAAAAGAGCGGCGCTTTGGAACCGTTTCCTTTCCGCGATATTTATGCGCATCTTCCCATGTTGAAATTATTGGATGCCGAAATCATTTTCAAGGAATTGCTTCCTCTCATCGATTCATCGGATACAAATCCCGATTTTTGGATACGCCTGGCGAAAGAGATCCACCAACATTATCACGAAATGAACGGTTTTGTGATCCTACACGGCACTGACACCATGGCTTACACGGCGGCCGCATTGTCTTTTCTTTTAGAAAACCTGTCCAAACCGGTGATTCTTACGGGATCGCAATTGCCGCTTGGCGTGATGCGTACCGACGGACGGGAAAACATACTGAATTCCATAGAAATCGCAGCTGACTATCACAACGACAAACCCCGGGTTCCCGAAGTGTGCATCTACTTTGAAAATGCACTGTACCGTGGAAACCGAACCTACAAGGATAATGCGGAACAGTTCCATGCTTTCACGTCTTCAAACTATCCAAAATTGGCTGAAATCGGAATATATGTTAAATACAACGACAATTACATCAATAAACCCGAACAACAGCCGTTGATTTTACACACAGAGATGGACGATAATATTGCCATCATGAAACTCTACCCCGGCATGACTTCCAACTTGGTTTCCAGCATTTTTAGTACTCCCGGACTTAGGGCGGTCATCATGGAGAGTTTTGGCGCCGGCAATGCTCCTACTAACGAGTCATTCCTCGCACTTCTAAAAAATTACATCGATCAAGGCGGAATCGTTGTTAATGTCACGCAATGCAAGGGCGGCGGCGGTGTTGAACTGGGCAAATATGAAAACAGTTTCCACTTAGCCAATATTGGGGTAACCAGCGGCGCAGATATGACTACGGAAGCCTGCGTCGCCAAACTCATGTATCTTTTGGGCCAGGGATTAAACAACGAAGAGGTGAAGAAATGGTTGCAGATTCCATTGCGGGGTGAAATGACGGTTTAACAAATGAAAAAACTAAGGAGTTACTGATCTGAAATAAAAAAAGGGTTTTCAAAAACCCTTTTTTTATTTCAGAAAACATCGTTTATTCAACATCACCTAAAACGGCCTTTAACTGATTAACCATTTCTTTGGATTCAGGATCATTCGGATCAATCTCAAGTGCTTTCTTCGCCCATTTATAAGCTTCTTGTTGTATTTTTGATTGTTCCTTCTGAACTTCACTCATCTTCGCAAGATCCCGTGTTTTCATATATAATTCGATATCGCTTTGGTATTGAATTGCATAGAAAAAATAACAGTATGCCAAACCTTTGGTTATATCCAAATTATCTTTATTACTTTCTGACGCTTTCAGCAACATATCCGCTGCGCGATCAAACATTCCCGCATTGGTCAACGTTTGTGATACCTTAGCCACATTTTCGGGGGTTTCACCAAATTTCACCAAAAAGTCTTGCACTGATTTTTGCAAAGCAGCGGTATCATCAAGTAGCACATAATGATTTATTTGTTTCAAATAAAGTTCATATCTCTCCTTTTCAGGAACATATTTCAACCCATCGGTAAGATATTTGAATGCAGCCACCGTGTCGCCTCCACTTAACATACGCTCATACAATACTTCGTAAGGAGAAGATTTTGGACTACGATAGGAAGTCGCCTGCTTCATATTTTCGAGGAGCGACACATCATATTCTTTCTGCATTTTCTCAAACTCTTGTTGTTTGGCGACATCACCGGCCTCTTGTGCTTTTTTTTCGTTTTCTCTTGCCGCAATAATCATATTGTTATCTATGAGCGCCAGTATATAGTAAACATTCCCCAAGCTGGCTTTATTATCGGCGGCTTTATAACCGCGAATGGAAGCAGTATAAAATTTCTTGGCCTCATCATAATTTTGCTTATTAAAATAGCCACCCCCTATGATCTCCAACTCTTGTGCGCAATGTTTTTGCCCTTCTACCGGTGTAAATCCGTTAATTGGCCTCACATCTTTATTGAGTTGAAGAGCTTTAAAGAATGCTTCGTCAGCTTGGATTATCGCATCCGGCTGTTTCACAACATAAGAAGGGTTTTTCTCTAATTGAGTCTGTTCATACATATGATAGCGGTAATAGACATTCCCTTTCATCAATTGCACATCCGCATTTTCGGAATATTGTCCAATACATTTGTCGATTTGAAGTTTTGCCTTCGGAATTTGTCCATTTTGAATCGTGTAGGCTGCATCCTTCACACAGGTAGGTTGCGCTATGAGCGCACCTACAGATAGTGATGCTACTAATAATAAAAAAAATATTTTTTTCATGTTTGTGAATTTTGATTATTGATTATTACTGTTTTTCTAATTGTTCGATTTTTTTGTTAATTTCATCATATTTCGGAGATTCATTCTTAAAATAGATCTCTCTTAACTGTTTCAGAATAGCCAAGTCATCGGGTGTGAATTGTAATGTTTGTTCAAACAACACCTGCGCCTCGTTCAAATACTTATTAGCCAAGGCGTATAGTTTTTCACCTTCCTCTTTCTGTGTCAAATAGATATCATTTGCTTGACTAAAAATTTTGTCATAAATCTTCAATTTACAATACCCCAAGTTATAGATGATCACAAAATTATTGGGCGAGATTCTATCTGCTTTATTCAGCAGCTCTTCCGCTTTGTCGTAATCCTCTTTTTTAATGTAGATATTGGCAACATTAGCTAGTGCATCCGAATTGGTAAAAACAAATCCGGGCAGAGATTTCAGCAATTGCTCAGCTTTATTTTGATCGACTTGCCAATAATAATCAACCTCCGTCACATAAACATTTGGATTATTGGGTGCCATCTCTTTCGCTTTTGCTAAAATCGAACCAATCTTATTTGTCTGTCCGGTTTCTTTAAGCAGTTCTATCAGACGCACATAGACATTTGCGTTTTCGGACTGATCCATGACTGCTTTTTCATAATTTCCAATCGCCATCTCTTTATCGCCAATCAGCTCCATTGTATAAGCATAATAGTAATAAATCTCGCCTTTGAAGGGATGTTGCGGTGGCTTAATTTCATAACTATAGATTGCTTTCTCCAACGTGTTTTTTGCTTTATCCGTTTGATTTGCAATCAGGTATTCCACACCCTCCACCAATAAAAGCGGATATAGTCTGGAAATACCTTCCGCTGGTGTCAACATATCGAATGCTTCCACATTGCTTTTCAACTCTTCCGCCTTTCGAAACGCGTCAAATGCCTCCGTAGGGGCGGAAAGATACTTTATCACATATGCATCATTTTTTTGTTTTTCATCGTATTCCTTTGAGGCCAGATAATAATCGATGTTGCCTTTGTAGAGCCAGGTAGAGGCCTTGACATTGTGTTTTGGATCTTCAACACATTGGTCGATTACTTCTTTAGCCTGTTCCAGCTCCTTCTCATAGTAGAGATTATAGGCTTTGTTCGGGTTCGCTTTTTGCTGTGCGAAAAGTCCGCCGGCAAAAAAAGCGCATAGGAGGAATAAAATTGAGCGTTTCATGACATTATATTTTATTCAGTTTGTAAAGTTTCCTCTCCGGCTTCTATTGTACCCTCTTCGGTTGGCAACGTTTCTCCGTCGATTTCCATAACTTCGCCTTCAAACTCCTCATCATCTTCTCTCGGCACTTGAGTTACTGCAGCAATCACATCATTCACCTTCAAGTTAATCAACCGAACACCTTGCGTTGCCCGACCCATAACCCGCAATTGATTAATATGCAATCTTATCGCGATACCTGATCTATTAATAATCATCAGGTCATCTTCATCGGTCACGTTCTTAATTGCGATCAGTCCACCGGTCTTATCCGTGATATTGATAGTCTTCACGCCTTTCCCTCCGCGGTTTGTAATACGATAATCATCTATAGATGAACGCTTTCCATATCCATTTTCAGAAACCACCAAAATATCATACGCTGGACTATCCACACAAACCATGCCTACTACAAAATCATTTTCGTGCGCCAGCGTGATTCCGCGAACACCGGATGCTTGCCGTCCCATCGGACGCACCGTTTTTTCGGGGAAACGAACGGCTTTGCCCGAGTTCAGCGCCATCATAATTTCGCACTCTCCGTTGGTTAACTTCGCTTCCAACAACTGGTCGCCTTCGCGCACCGTTATCGCATTGATACCATTTACCCGCGGCCGGGAGTAGGCCTCTACTGAAGTCTTTTTGATAATTCCTTTCTGCGTACAGAGTATAATA
Organism: Bacteroidales bacterium OttesenSCG-928-B11; assembly: GCA_030267125.1. GTDB lineage: Bacteria > Bacteroidota > Bacteroidia > Bacteroidales > WCHB1-69 > JAGVVH01. Next base: position 14,207 of record JAJDJJ010000005.1, on the reverse strand, counting down.
TAATTAGAATTAATATACTCCGTGTCATACAGATCCTTAATGTTGATTACAGCCTTGATTTTGTCGTCCGGCTCAATATTAATCAAGTTTTGGACAGGTTTACCTTTGAAGACTTTCGGTCCTTCGGGAATTTCGTATACCCTCAACCAAAAGCATTTCCCTTTTTCGGTAAAAAACAACAAATAGTTGTGATTTGTTGCGGTATAAAGATGTTCTATGAAATCTTCGTCGCGCGAGTTGCTTCCTTTCGATCCTTTCCCTCCGCGGTTCTGCACCTTATATTCCGACAACATAGTACGTTTAATATAGCCCATGTGCGAAATGGTGATCACCACTTCATTATCGGGAATGGTGTCTTCAATTCTAAATTCAGAGGCATTAAGTTCGATCATCGAACGTCTCTCATCGCCATACTTTTGTTTGATCTCAGTCAGTTCTTCTTTAACAATTTGGTATCTAAGCGTTTGATTATTCAATACTTCTCTCAAATAATCAATTTTTTTCCTTAATTCTTGATACTCCTCATCCAATCTTTCACGCTCCATACCTGTGAGTTGGCGCAATCTCATCTCCACAATATGGCGGGCTTGAATTTCAGAAAAGCCCCATTTTTCCATCAACCCGTTTCGAGCCTCTTCCACTGTTTTCGACGCGCGAATAAGAGCGATAATCTCATCAATGATATCCAACGCCTTGATCAATCCTTCGAGGATATGCGCGCGTTCTTCAGCTTTGCGCAATTCAAAAGTAGCTCTGCGAACCACCACTTCATGACGATGTTTCACATACTCTTTGATAATATCTCGCAGATTCAACGTCATCGGGCGGCCATTCACCAATGCCACGTTATTAACGCTAAACGAGGACTGCAACGCTGTCTGTTGATATAACTTATTGAGTACCACATTGGGAACCGCCTCGCGTTTCAGTTCATAAACGATACGCGTACCGTTTCGTTTATTCGTCAAGTTTTCGATATTGGAGATACCCTCAATTTTTCCCTCTTTGATCAATTCAACCGTACGTTTAATCATATCGGAAGGATTGGTCATGTAGGGCAGAGAGTTGACCACGATTCTATTTCTTCCATTTTCCTCTTCAATAAGAGCGTCGCCGCGCATAATGATCCGACCATGACCGGTTTCAAATGCTGAACGGATACCTTCGGTACCATAAATGATACATCCTGTAGGGAAATCGGGTCCTTTAATATATTCCATCAACCCGTCTAAATCGATATCCGGATTATCTATATAAGCGATGATTCCGTCACAAACTTCGCTAAGGTTATGCGGCGCCATATTGGTTGCCATCCCTACGGCAATACCAGAGGATCCGTTCACAAGCAAGGCTGGTATTTTAGAGGGCAAAATTGTCGGTTCTTGCAAAGAATCGTCAAAATTATTCCTAAAATCAACGGTTTCCTTTTCGATATCCACAAGCATCTCTTCCGCAATTTTACGCATGCGCGCTTCTGTATAACGCATGGCCGCAGGGCTATCCCCATCCACAGAACCGAAGTTTCCTTGCCCGTCTATGAAAGGATAGCGCAAAGACCATTCTTGAGCCATCCTCACCATGGATTCATACACTGCCGTGTCGCCATGCGGGTGATATTTACCCAGCACCTCTCCCACAATCCTTGCGGATTTCTTGAAAGGCTTACCCGAGGTAATGCCCATATCCCACATCGCATATAATATTCTCCGGTGCACCGGTTTCTGTCCGTCTCTAACATCAGGTAACGCTCTTGAGACAATAACTGACATTGAATAGTCGATGTAAGCCGACTTCATCTGGTTTTCAATGTTTACCTGAATAATTTTTTCTCCTTCTGCCATTTTTTCGCTTTTTACTCCTATCTTTCTTTTTGAATTTTAGTACTTTAACACTCGCTTAAAAAACGGACGAAAATACTAAAAAAATCAATACGAACAGCGCGTTTCAAATAGTCTTTTACGCAATTAAATCAATGCGGGGGATCACATCAACCGAAAGAGACCATCGCAAAGCGTAATTTCTCTAACCGCGAAGATCACAAAGATTGCGCATGGATCACAAAGCGTTGTTTTTCAACATATACTCTCCGTGCACTTTGCGCACTTCTTTGCGAGCGTTGCGGCTAAAATGGCTTATGAGACGGCTTTTTGGGGGAAATATTAACTTCCCACTTCCACTGTTTCCGGAGTCACGGTCATCTCTTCCTTGAGATCGTCATAATCAATGAGAATATTACTATTTTCGGGATAAGTCTGCAGCAGGATCTCTTCCGCCAGCAAATCCTCGATATTTTTTTGAATCGCACGCTTGAGAGGGCGGGCGCCATAGTTGCTATCCCAGCCAACTTCAGCCAAATACTCTTTTGCTTTGTCGGTAACAGTCGCATTCAAGCCCATCGTCTTCACGCGGCGCAGCACTTTATTTAATTCAATATCTATGATCTTGATGACATCTTCTTTATCAAGACTATTAAAGTAGATGATATCATCGATCCGGTTCAAAAATTCGGGAGCAAAGTTTTGTTTCAGCGCTTTTTCCAACACGCCTTGCGCGGCTTTCGACTCCCCTGCTTTTGTAGCCTGCGTAGCGAACCCCATACCTGTGCCAAAATCCTTCAACTCACGCGAGCCGATATTGGAAGTCATGATGATAATCGTATTCTTAAAATCCACTTTCCGACCAATCCCATCCGTAAGGATACCATCATCAAAAACTTGCAACAAAACATTATAGACATCATGATGGGCTTTTTCGATCTCATCCAGCAGCACGATGGAATAGGGTTTCCGGCGTACTTTCTCGGTCAACTGCCCACCCTCTTCGTAGCCTACATAGCCGGGAGGTGCTCCAATCAAGCGGGACACTGTATGTTTTTCCATATATTCGCTCATGTCAATACGAATAAGCGTGTCCTGCGAATCGAAGAGATACTCGGCCAGCACTTTAGAAAGATAGGTTTTCCCCACACCGGTCGGACCTAAAAAGACAAACGTTCCGATCGGCTTGTTGGGGTCTTTCAAACCCGCGCGATTTCGACGGATCGCCTTGGCAATCTTCAATACCGCATCATCCTGCCCTATCACTTTTCCGGAAAGTTCATTTGCCATTGACATCAGCTTTTCACCCTCGTTTTTCGCAATACGTTGAACGGGAACTCCGGTCATCATGGCTATCACTTCGGCTACATTTTCCTCCGTCACCACCGGGCGGTCAAGTCGCGCCTCCTCTTCCCACTGCCTTTTGATTCGTTCCAAACGCGCCTCAGCCTGCTTGATCTTATCGCGATATTCGGCGGCTAAGTTAAATTGCTGCTCCTTGATGGCGGCAGTCTTCATCTTTTGCAGATTATCGATTTCCTCCTCAAGCTCAATAAGTCCTTCCGGCACTTTTATATTTTTGATATGCACCCGCGAACCGGCCTCATCTAACGCGTCGATCGCTTTATCCGGCAGGCAACGGTCTGTTATATATCGGTTTGTCAATGCAACACAAGCCTGAATCGCATCATCGGAGTAAGTCACAAGATGGTGGTTTTCATATTTATCTTTTATATTATTCAGAATCTCCAACGTTTCTTCCGGCGACGTAGGTTCCATCATAATTTTCTGGAAACGGCGTTCCAGCGCACCGTCTTTCTCAATATACTGGCGGTACTCGTCCAACGTGGTTGCGCCAATGCATTGCAATTCCCCACGAGCAAGCGCCGGCTTGAACATGTTAGAAGCATCTAAGCTACCCGGAGAACTGCCCGCACCCACCATTGTATGCAATTCATCAATAAAGAGAATTACATTCGGATTTTTCTCGATCTCTGTCAACATTGATTTCATCCGCTCTTCAAACTGCCCTCGGTATTTTGTTCCCGAAACCAGCGATGCCATATCCAGCGAAACGACCCGTTTGTTGAGTAAAGTACGCGATACTTTGCCTTGCACAATTTTCAGAGCAAGGCCTTCAGCGATGGCTGATTTACCAACACCCGGCTCCCCTATCAACACCGGATTATTCTTTTTGCGGCGGCTCAGAATCTGAGCTATACGTTCCAATTCTCGTTCGCGCCCCACGATCGGATCCAACTTCCCCTCTTCGGCATACTTGGTTAAATCCTTTCCGAAGCTATCCAACATCGGTGTCGAGGAAGCCTTGCCTGACCCCTGTTTCGGCTTACCATAATTATAAGAATCATCGTCATCTTCCTGTGAAGAGTTGAAAACATCCTCCGGATCAAGTCCGCTGGTATTTCGCATCTCATTCGCCAACGCGTCATACGTCAAACCGCTTCGTTTCAGCATTATTTTCACTACGTTATTTGTCTCCGCTCGTCCGTCTTTCAGTAACGCTAAGACGAAATGCGTCGCCTCAACTTCCGCACTCCTAAACTCTTTAGAAAGCAAGTAGGATAAACGTAACAAATTGTCAGTTTGCACATTCATTTTAATTTCAGAAAATGCCAAATTCTCATTGTCAGGATCGTTCAACAACTCTTGCAACCGTGTTGTCATGGCCGCTATGTCGATTTTATACAAACGTAGATATTGCTTAACCTCCGTATCATCCGGATAATCAAGGATCCCCAGTGCGACATGTTCCACGCCAATAGCCGGAGAATGGTATTTTTTAGCCCAATTTTGCGCCTCATTCAGCGCATATTGCATCTCTTTTGAATACTTTATGTCCATATTATTAGATTTTTTTGCAAAGATATTACATCTCTATCAAACATTATGCCAGAAAAACGAGAATAAAATGAATAGGGAAATGTTGATAACAGTTTATCGAAGATTTAAACCTCGTATTATTCCTCTACTATCACCAGCCGTTCTGCTATCGGAATGAAGGTTTTCTCTCCGGGATGAGCAAGCGGCGCACCGAAAGGCATCTGAGCGATTAGTTTCCATTCAGGATTGATATTCCATTTTTTGCGGACCTCCTCATCTATGAGTGGGTTGTAATGCTGAAGCGAGGCGCCTAATCCGGCAGCCTCTAAAAGCATCCAAACCGCAAACTGATTCATACCCGAAGAATGTTCTGACCAAACGGGGAAATTGTCAGCATAAGTAGGAAATTTCGCCTGCAATTCCTTAACAACAGAGTGATCTTCGTAAAATAAAACCGTGCCGTACCCCGCAAGAAAACTACGGTTGATCTTTCCCTCCGTTTTTCCAAAAGATTCCGGTGGAACAATTTTTTCTAACGCGGATTTCACAATGCCCCAGAATGCTTTGTGAGCATTGCCCAAGAGCAATACGTAGCGAGCGCTCTGTGAATTGAAGGGCGAAGGCGTGAAAGTAATAGCTACTTCCAACAATCGCTCGATTTCCATATCGCTAATGGGGGAATTTTCACCAATGCTATAAAAACTTCGACGATCCTCTATCGCTTTAATAATACTTTTTTCCATGGCTATTTATCTTTGATTTTTATATGATAAACAACATGGCTTGATGTGAAAAGTTCAAGGAAAGCATCAATATTATAGCGCTATACGAATCTTTGGAAACATAACGAACACGGAGAGTTGATTTTTTAAGACCAACTCTCCGTGTTCGTTATTCATCGCGGCTGAAAACAACCTCCGGAAAAGCTCCTTCGCTGCTTATTTCAACCCCAAGGTTTCAAGTCCTTGTTTGAAGCGAATGTCGCGCGGAATGCCAGCGTTATTGATTTTATCCAAATCAGCCTGTAAAGCTTCTCCTATACCTCCATTTTCCGCTCTAAACTGTGTGGCAAATGCCAAGTCGCCATCGCCTTGCACTTTTAAGATCAATGCTCCCCAGCTATCAATAGAAGCTTTCGCTTTGTCGAAATCAATATGGTAAGTGCCATCTTCGTTGCGAGAGAAAGCGCCTTCTTTTTCCATGTAGTTATAGCACATCATATTGGCTTTTCCATGCGAGCTGGATGCTCCGAATCTTACCGAACGAAGGATTCCCGCGATGTAAGTAGTGATTGCATCTTCCACTGTAATACCTGTGATTTCACCTTTTCCGATCAAATTGCAAGTCAAAAACAGTCCCAAGATATCGGCTTTAGCCTCTTCCCAAGACGTTTTTTCAATATCCAACGCCTCATCCACGCTTCTGCCATCTAAGGTTTGTTTAATCCCCAATCCATGAGCTACTTCATGGAAAGTTACATTCCAGAAGAAAGCGTCGAATTTCACATATTGTCTTTGCGCCGGCTCGATGATCAAGTCGCTGATAGGCAATAAGATTTTATCGAATTTAGCTTGCATGGAGTTTCTCAGCTGTAAACGACGGGCGCCTTTTGCTTTTTGCACTCTGTCGTCATTCGGCAAATTGATCGCAATAGTCTTACTTCCCGAGTTGCAGTCACCGGCATAATAAACGGCATCATAAACATTCAAGTCGGAAGAAGTTCCGGGCACAAATGTTTTATATTTTGCTTCACCGGGAAGTTCTGTCTGTAATTGTGGTAGTAATGACACAAATTTCGCCAAATCGGCACTTCTTTTCTCGTCTTTTAACAAAATAAATCCTTCGTAAGACGCTTTGGCTTCGTTTAGTTTATCATCATAGTTTTCGATTGGCCCAACCACAAAATCGATTTTGCTCTCTTTCATGTCCATCCAAACCATATCACTAGCAAAATAATCATCGGTTTCAAACGCTTTTTTACGTTCTTCAAGATATTTTTTCAAACCCGGATCATCAGCAAGCGGAATTGCTTTATCCAGCAACGCACACACTTTCGTAATCTCTTCTTTATATTCATCACGATACCAAACAGTCCTCAGCGAACCGTCTTCATTGCGGCGTAGCACAGTATACAAACTACCTTTATCGGGACAAGTATAAGCTTCGTACTCTTCCTTAGTAATGTCAGTCGGATAATATTGACAACCCAACGGTTTTTCACCATAACCATCGATGAAAGCGACATTATTGTTTAATCTTTCCCATGGGCCGTAGTTGATGACAGCAAATTCTTTCGCCCAAGCATCGCTAATTTTTTCAATTTCGGTTTTGTCTCCATAGGTTTGTTTCCAAAAAAGCCTGTCCATAATGTCAGCAATTTCCACAAAAATCGGGATTAGCGCTTTTTCATTTTCCGTAAGGTTGTTCACCAACGGCGAGCTCAGTTCCACCATAGCGAACTCTTCCACTTTTTCTTGTAGTGTCATCTCTTTTTTAGTTTCAGGTTCGGATTCTTGCTTCGGTTTTGAATTGCAAGAAACAAAAAGGGTTACGCAACAGGCTAACGCTGTTAAAAAAAATAGATTCGTTTTTTTCATTTTTATATTGATTTAATAATGTTAATTTTCCATATCCGGGCGATTCCGCAGGTAATCGAACCCCAGGTGTCTTGTAATCGAGCCCCTCACCAAAGAGTCTTCACTCTTATTATCAATATTATAACGACCTTTTATATGATTTCGGGATGAAAATATGCCAAATCCGCTGCCATCTTCAGATTCAATGTTACTGTAAATATTAATATCCGTCACAATACTGGTGGTAGGTGTTTGTGAATTAATGTAAACCAAAAGCTCTTCACCGGCGGCATAAACGATAAATTCCACACATTTGTGATCATCGCGATAGCGCGTGACCGTATTGTCTTGTTTCAGCTCATTTGCGATAGCCGAATAGATACTATTGCCCGCATACGAATACGAAATCTTACTCTCATTAGACAAATTGGTAATCAACGACGGATTTAATTTCCGCTTCACGCTTCCCCTTTTCACAATCTCTCCCGAATGTTTACTTATTTCAACATAATGAAATATTTGGTAAATATCGTATGCTAGAGCATTGGCGGAAGACGTAAAGGATATCGTGGATTTTTTAGCGGTTAATGCTATTTGCGATGACTCACTCAAGTTGGAATATCTAAACGATTGGCAAATGGGAATCCGGGACTTCACCACCTTGCCCGAAGCCAAGGTTATAACCAGCTCATACTCCGATTCATCATTGATAACCTCATCTGTACAATACAAAAGTTGCGCGGGATAGGTGAAAACACCGCTGTCTTTGGGTATTGCGGTGGTGGTGTCCAAAAGAAACTCCTTTACTTTATTAGCGCCATTATATTCCACCAATTTAACTTCAATACTATCAACATGATAGTATATATTATCCCAATGTTGCGCAGCCTCAATCGCATTGCCATCAGTGAGATAGCCTTTATATATTTTAAAATACTGTGTTGGTTCGCTGGGATTGATGATCGCATAAACAATGGTTACCTGTTTAGACGGGTCGTTGAGTTCCAACTCTTTGGAGCATTGGAAAAAAAGCGAGGAAACGACAAGGGCTGCAAATACTAAAATTTTTCTTTTCATTTGTTTCTATCTTAATCGATATCCCGAATCCATTTAGCGCCTTTGCGCTCGCCGGAAGGATTGAAGTTGGTATTTCGTCTGTATTTTTCATTAAATGAATATATGAGCCTAAGAGAAAGTGCGTTATTGCGCTGAGGCCTAATGCTTTGCACTTCTCCAGTTGCTTCATAGTAGAATGTTCGCTTGCGGATGGGAATCATGGAGTATTGAAATCGAAAATTAAATTTCAGATTTTTGTATATCTTAAATTTAACATCAACTATAGCACACCAATCATTTTTTTTGTATATCCCCGAATTCAAATTCGTGAGCAATACATAGCCATTTTCCAACTCTTTGACTCTGACTAACCTTGCCCACGAAAAGCCTAACCCCAATGCCCACCCCGTATTCGGATCTTCATAATGTGCCAGTACGGGCACTTCTACATAATCGAGGTTGACTTTGTATTTTACTTTATTATTTAGAGGAACCGAGTAGTCAATATTTTCTGTCCGGAAAGCATTCATCGAATCAACCAATGCTTTTTGAAAAGATCCTTTTTGTGTGTAGAGCAATTCCACCGTGACAAACCACGATTGCCGTTGGTTGCAAGCCAAGCTAACCGAAGCCCCGGCATTAAAGCCAAACTTTCGATAGCCGTATATCATATCTCCACGGATTTGCGTGGCATTTCCTCCAAAAATAGCGGAACCAATAAATTTTTGAGAATGAAGAAGTTGGTGGGTACAGAGGAGCAGAGTAATAAAAAGGAGTGTTTTTTTCATTATTTGCACGCGATTTTTAATGCGCGGACAAAAATACAGGAAAATTTTCGACTATACTCTTTTCTTTTGAAAAAAATCGCGCAAGATATCTCCGCACTCTTTTTCGAGTACGCCGGAAAGCACTTCAGTCTTAGGGTGTAAGATATTACCGGCCAATAGGGAGTATCCTTTTTTGGTGTCTTTAGCCCCATATACCAATCTCCCAAATTGTGCCCAGGCAATTGCCCCCGCACACATGACGCAAGGCTCCAGTGTAACATACAACGTGCATTCATTTAAATATTTGCCACCGATATGATTGGCGGCCGAAGTAATTGCCTGCATCTCGGCATGGGCTGTGACATCTTGCAGTGTTTGGGTCAAATTGTAACCGCGGGCAATAATGTCTCCTTGCAAAACAACAACCGCTCCGACCGGAATCTCATCCCGCTCGTATGCGTCAAACGCCTCATCCAGCGCCCGTTTCATATAAAATTCATCCGAATGGTTCTGCACTATAAGGAAATGTTAAAACAAGCCTCGAAACAATGGGTTTTTCCCTTACTGATTTCCACGAAAAAAGTCATCTTATCTGATTCTTTTTCCGTTTCTTTTTGATTTATAATGATTTGACACTCCGAATCTACAAAGGGATTTATAGGCTTATGCGTTTTAATATCTGCCACGAAGTTGATTTGAATCTGGTTTTGCAACATCATCTCTAATAGTTCTCGTATCACATCAAGCAAATAAGAAGTTGGGATAAGGGAGCGCGATGGTATTTGTTGATCAAAAATCGTAGAGTTCGGAATAAAGTGCAACAGGAATACCTGTTTATCGTTTTTTTTCTGCGTTTTAAGAATTTTAAAAAGATGATTCTGAAACACATCTATATTTTTCCGGCAAGCCGAAAAATGCCTGATGCTGTTTTTCCACTCCTGGATACTGGTCGGATTGTCTAATAATAGCAGTGCTGTCATTCTTTTATTGTTAAAAAACACGATATTCTCTTTGCAGCGAAAACGAGGATGACAAAAATAGATAAACGGGAATAGAATTATTCCCGTTTATAAATTAGTTAATTACAATAAAATGTTGAAAACCTCTACGTTATTTCATCCTCTCCCCTACTCTTTTCCAGTTCACGATGGTAAAGAATTTTTCTATGTAATCCGGGCGTTTGTTTCGATAATCGATATAATAGGCATGCTCCCATACATCACAGGTGAGGAGCGGTTTCAAACCCTGGGTCATCGGATTTTCAGCGTTTCCGGTTTGAACAATCTTCAACTCGCCCGCCTCATCGATCGCCAGCCAAGCCCAACCAGATCCAAAGAGTGTGGCAGCCGCTTGGGAAAACAAGGTTTTAAATTCTTCGAACGAGCCGTATTGCGTCTCAATTTTTTTCAACAATTCGCCGTTTGGTTTTTGTGGCGCATTAGGTGTCAAGGATTCCCAGTAGAAAGTGTGGTTCCAAACCTGTGCCGCGTTGTTAAAAATCCCGCCTTTGGCCTTCTTGATAATCTCTTCCAGCGTAGCATTTTCAAATTCGGTGCCTTTGATCAAATTATTGAGATTGTTTACATACGCTTGGTGATGTTTCCCATAATGATAGTCGATGGTTTCTCCGCTTATGACAGGCGCCAAGGCTTCTTTAGCCCACGGTAATTCCGGTAAAGTGAACATGATAATTTGTTTTTAATGAATACTATTTTTGATTATGTCGTTTTTATTTTTTTGTGAATTCACACTGTCATTTGCTCCCACGCAGTTTTTTCACTTGAACGTGCAGGCTCCTTAACTGCCAAGCCATATAGCAGGTGTTAACTCCTGCCATCAAAAATGCCAAGCCAAGAAATACGACGATCATGGATGCGCCCACAAGCGGCTGAAATAGAACCAAAAAAGCCAATACAACTTGCAATACGCCCATGATGATGGTTAGCGTGGAGCCTTCAAAACGAAGTGTCGACATGTCGCTGCCCAGTCCGATAGCTAAAAAACCACGATACATCAACCAAAATCCTAAGATAAAAGGCAGTGTCATTGCCGATAAGCCAATATTGGCACAGAGTATGACACCCAAGATGATATCCAAAATACCTGCGACAATCATCCATCCGCGGGTGGTGAAATAATTCTTATCCGCAATGGCAATGACAAGTTGCGCTATGCCGGTGCCCAACATGACAACTCCAAACAATATGGAAAACGCAAGGTAACTTCCTCCGGGGTTAAAAAAAACAACAATGCCCAATACAAATAGAGCAATGCCTGCAATTAACATAAGCCACCAATTCTTGATGGCTTTTTCCGATTTTTCAAAAATTCTATCTAATAATGTATTCATGATTTTGTTTCTTGATTAATAACCTGCTATAATCAACAAACAAAAACAGGATATGTTTAAAAGACTTTCACCCCTTAGAGTTTATAACACAGCATCCGTATATTGCCGCCGTTTCTGTCCGTAAACGTTTGGGCCCCAACCGCACTTCGGTGAAATTTTCGGATTTCGCCAATTCGATTTCCCGTTTGCTGAAATCACCTTCCGGCCCAATCAGCAGCAGAACATCATTTTTCAACAAATCTTTATCCGCTAATTCCACGGAATTGTCATCCGCATCGCACCATGCAATCATCTTATCGCCCTCCCAATTACGCATTCCCTGTATCAGTGCATCAAAAGCGAGAACATCCATTTCGGGAATCGTTGCCGATTGCGATTGTTTCATTGCGGAGATGGCTATACGCTCCATTCGTTGCATGTCCACGCGCAGACGTTCGGAATGGTCGCACAGCAAAAAGGTGATCTTTTCGATACCTACCTCCACCGCCTTCTCTACAAACCACTCCACGCGTTCCCTGTTTTTTGTTGGTGATACGGCGATATGCAATGATAAAACCCGATGATTTTCAACAATTTTCCGTTCATCAACTTGCACCTGGCAACGATCCTTTGTTGTAGCTAAAATAGTACCTCTCGCCCACAGCCCTTTGCCATCCACCATCACGATCGCATCTCCAGCCACATGGCGGATAACTCGCACACAGTGGCGCGCCTCCTCTTGTGACAGTGTCACAATATCATCATTCAAATTAGGAACATAATAATACTCCATATCAGTTTCCCTGTGTTTCTTTCTCACTCAATTCCAACCAACGCATTGATTGTTCGTCTAATGCTTCCAGCACGGTTTGGTAACGTTGGGTTATTTCGGTTAATTGTGCCGCATCATCCAATCCCGCGGAAAGTTTCGCCTCAATCTCCGTTTTTTCATTTTCCAATTCAGCAATGGAAAGCTCCAATTCATCCAGCTCTTTCCGTTCTTTATATGTTAATTTTGGAGATTTAGGTGAATTATTCCGCGGTTTCTCCTCCACTAACCGGCTCGCTTTTTCAATTTTTTTCTGAACACGGAGATCTTTCTCCTTGGCAATACGATATTCGGTATAGTTACCGTAATAATCCTTCACCTTGCCCTCGCCTTCAAAAACGAACAGATGATCCACCAATTTATCCATAAACCAGCGGTCATGCGAGACAATCAATAAGCATCCTTTATAATGTGTTAGAAAATCCTCCAGCAAGTTAAGTGTATCGATATCGAAGTCGTTGGTCGGCTCGTCCAAAATTAAAAAATTGGGACTTTGCAACAGGGTGATCAACAAGTGTAATTTCCGTTTTTCACCTCCGCTCAAATCATCGTAATAGGTATATTGTTGCTCAAATTTGAATCCGAAGTGATTCAAAAACTGTGAAGCTCCGATATAGTTACCTCCTTCCGTACGGATCATTTCAGAATACTCTTTCACCAAATCGATAATCCGCTTATTCCCTTTTACATCAAGTCCGTCTTGCGAAAAATAGCCAAACTTGATCGTCAGACCAGGGGTGATTTTTCCTGCATCGGGTTTCAGTTCTTTCATGATCAGCTTCAAAAAGGTGCTCTTCCCCGTGCCGTTCTTTCCAACGATGCCGCATTTTTCCCCTTTCTTGAAAATATAGGAGAAATCATCCAGCAACACATTGTCGCCATAAGCAAAATCGATATTATTAATTTCCAGTATTTTATTACCCAGACGTTCTGTTTGCACCTTAAAAGCTTCCTGTTTTTGCGCACTTTTTTTCGACGCTTCTTCTTTCAGGTTTTCGAAAGCATTGATTCGTGCCTTTGCTTTTGTCGTTCGGGCTTGTGGAGAAGTATGCACCCACTGCAACTCTTTTTCATACAGTTGTTTGATCTTTTCATGTTCCGCCGCCTCATTCGTCAACCTTTCCGCTTTCTTTTCCAGATAATAATCGTACTTTCCTTTATACTGATAGAGATTCGCATTTTCCAGTTCAATGATGTTATTGCAAACCCGATCCAGAAAATAGCGGTCATGAGTAACCATCAAAAGTGTTGTGTTAGAAGTGGATAAATACTCTTCCAACCATTCGATCATATCGATATCCAAATGATTGGTCGGTTCATCCAAGATCAACAGATCCGTTTGCTCTATCAATGTTTTAGCCAAAGAAGCCTTTTTGCGTTGTCCTCCGGAAAGTTCGCCCACATTCTGAAAAACATTATGAATCCCAAACTTCGAAAGGATCTCCTTTGCTCGGTTTTCGATATCCCAAGCATTCAGTCGGTCAATTGTTTCTATCGCTTTCTCCATCCGCTGTGAGAGTGCTGGCGTTGTAGCTTTCCCCATCAGCATTAAACAGGTTTCATATTCTTTAATTGCCTGTATCGCGGGCAATTGGCTGGCGAATATCGTATCAATTACCGAATAGTCTTCCGAAAAATTATCGATTTGGGGCAAATAAGAGATGGTGATATCATTCCGGGCAACCACCACGCCGCCGTCGGGATCTTCCAGGCCGGCGATAATGTTAAGCAGTGTGCTTTTCCCCGTACCGTTTTTAGCTATCAAAGCTGTTTTTTGTCCTTTTTCGATGCCGAATGTGATCTGGTCGAAAAGCAATTTCTCCCCGTAAGATTTCGTCAGTTTTTCTATGGATAGATAATTCATTAGTATCAGCGTGTAATTGTAAAAATCTTATTTTCAATGCCATGCGAATCCAAAATATCTTGAACTCGGGCTGCGTTTGTGTCGGTAAGGAAAACCTGCCCGATTTTCTCTTTACCAACCAATTCCAG
>JAJDJJ010000049.1 GCA_030267125.1 Bacteroidales bacterium OttesenSCG-928-B11 | reverse complement strand
TTAATCAGCAAGTGCTTATCTACGTGTGCTTTTTCTTCCAAAATTCGGAGGATTTTCCTGGAAATCTCAATATTTCTATCATATTTCATGGCTTTCATGCTCGAAAATGAAAGTAGATCTAGCAATTGCTATTTTGATGCGGAAGCCGTGGGATTTATCTGTTGGTGGCTAATTGGCATAGATTTCAAGTTTCAAATCCAGATGAATTCAAATTTCTTTGACACCTCAAAATAAGACTTGTCCACCCGGATCAAATCTTATTTTGTGAAATTATATTGAGTTAAACATTCCAAATATTAATGAATACGATTGATGGACTCTTTGCTGATTTGAAGAACAGATAATGTAGCCACAAAAGGACATCAATGCAACGAAAAAAGAAATTGATTGATTTTAGAGGTCTGATCTGGTATCCTGCCTCCTTGCGTTACATACAAAACAAAAATATAAATTGGTTCATTATTGCTTCACTACTTTCAATTGTTTTACAGTGGTATTATCTATTAAGATTGCAAGAATATATATGCCGTTAGATAAATTATGAAGATCAATCTTTTTCTTGTTTGTTCCGGGTTGCCCCTGGACGTTTTCATTTAAAAATTCACGTCCTTGGATATCAAGTAACCGAAAAGTAAGATCACACTTTTTTGCAAGATCAAAATCCAGGAATAGATAATCATTGGTCGGATTTGGATAATATGAAAAAGATAGATGATCATTAATAGTTATATCATTAATTCCAATAGGTGAATTAACCGTTAGGATATGTCGTAAATGATTATTTTCGGTGTGGCATTCCCACCGCGGAGAAGTTATATCGGCAGTGACCGAATACAATCCTTGACAAATAGGACGAATTGTCACTATTGCCGAATCTTTTTGATTAGGTTTCAAACTATCTATATCCCATTTTAGCATTCCCGGATTATTGTGATAAAGATTTCCGGAAGATATTGTGCTTGTAGTAAATTCGAATAAATAATGTAAATTCGAAATCATGGTAATCGAATCAATTGCTACGGCACCTTTATTTGTGACGACAAATTTAATATCAAATAAATGATCTTCAATAATATCATTTTCGGGGAAATAAACTGAAATAGCCAAATCAGGACCTTCATCAATTACAAAGCAAGATTCATGCAAGATGATACGGCGAAAATCTATTAGTATTGCTAATCCATTATTTCCAAATCTTGTAAAATCACGTATATCAAACCACTGAAAAACATCCGGAAGTCCATCTATCGTTAATGTTTCAATATAATTCATCGTTTGTAAATTATAGCTGCGAATTACTATTTTACGATAATCATTTGCACAGAGAAAGGCTTTCCCGAGCAGACTATCAATTGCTATTCTTTGTTCCCAATCGGAATAGTTATTTGGATACATTCCAACGATTGTAGGCGTAAGCAAAAAGGGATCCAAGATGTTTCCGTCATTAAAATAAAGTAACCGATTTGCATAGACCATACCAGAGCCTGAAGTATACATAGTTGTTATATCCAAGGTTGATATTCCTTGGATTGTATCGACACTCATTCTGCGAAAATAATGCAAATCATCACCGTAGCTAAAAACTAAATTTGTATCAGTTGCTGCACACATGGTGTTATACCCAAGATGAGAAGCCGGTGTCGAATTTGGGAGCAATTTTCCTTTGTAATAAGCAACCATCCCCTCATGTTTCAAATACGAATAATCTGTTAAAGATATAATAATTAAGTCGGGAGAGGTGTTAATTGGCTCTATCTCTTTAGCAAAAATATCTTCCGGAAGTACTATCGTTTGATCAACTTGAAATGAATTTAGATTGATTCTCTTAATAATATTTTCACGATAGAGACTTACATATATGTAATTTTCATCGTGAGTTATTTTCATGCAAAATGGGTTGTTTTCAAGCGGAATGTTTCGTTCAATATCTCCGGAATAAGGATTGATTTGAACAAAAGCATTGGCATAAAGAGAGTCAGAATCATTTACAATCGCATAAATTTTATCTCTTTTCGAATCAGAAATTAGCTCTTGTGCATGTAATTCAATCAACATATTTGATTGAGCCATGCTATTCGTAATCAGTAGTATGCTAATCATAGTTATAATAATCCTTGTTTTTTTCATCTCTTAAAATTTTATGCAGAAGTTAAAAAGGAATGACTTTAAGATCTCGTATTATCTTA
The DNA here is from genome assembly GCA_030267125.1 of Bacteroidales bacterium OttesenSCG-928-B11. GTDB lineage: Bacteria > Bacteroidota > Bacteroidia > Bacteroidales > WCHB1-69 > JAGVVH01. The sequence goes on along the minus strand of JAJDJJ010000049.1, from coordinate 17,727 downwards.
CTGTTTAATTATCTTTACTTGTTCCGTATTCTTTCCATCTATCTGAACAGAAATGACATAAATGCCATTAGTCAGATTGTGGAAGGCGATTTTCTTTTGATTTTCACCTAATTGTCCAATAAAACGATCGGAAATGAACAGTTTCCCTTGAATATCATATACATGATACGCTATTTTGCATTCTTTATCTAAATTCAGGTTTAAAGTTAAATAATCGGATACTGGGTTGGGATAGGATGCGATAGTGTATTTGCTATCATTGCCTTTAGTGGATAAAACAAAGGAAGATTTGAAAAAAAGAACTCTTCGAGTGTTGAAATCATGATAATAATCCCTTATTATCATCGCTAAACCATCATCGCCAAACCTGATAATTTCGGTTATTTCACCCAAAGAATAATCGGGAGGAATAACGTCCACAAATGATTTTTGGTAAGTCATCTGCTGAGTATTTAAATCAAAATAATCTATTTTCAATACATTATAAGATATTGTGCCAAGAAAAGCATACCCTTTTTTAGTATCTATTTCTATATTTTGTGCATGAAAAGATAGTTCCTTGACTATAGCCGGTTTTTCCAGGTATGGATCAATAATTTCCCCGCTATTTGTATAAATGTGATTGCCTCTATACATAAAATTACTAGCGCTCCCTAAAGATATTCGTGTTTTATCAATGAGATTCACCCCGGTAACAGTATCTACATTCATCCTGTAAAAATCATCGCCGCTTGTTTCCAGATTATATCCAAATATTAAATTTGTATCAGTTGCAGACTCAATGACATTAGCTCCTGTGTGCCCTTGGATAAATGCAGGGAGTAGTGATTCTTTATAATATGCTACTACACCTCTGAATTTGGGAGACGTACTAACTGTTTCCAATGAGACAACCACTAAATCGGGAGAGAGACTAACTGTCGCAATATCTGATGCAAAAATGGGCGATGCAAAAATGGGCGATACGAAATGAAGAGGTAAAGCGATCGTTTGATCAATTTGAAATCTCTGGAGGTCAACTCTTTTTATATATGAGGCTCCCCCAAGGGCGACATAAACATAATTCGTATCTTTTGTAATATCCATACAATTCGGTTCGCTTCCAATAAAAATACTTCGCTCAATTTTATTGTTCTGAGGATTTATTTGCACGAATGAGTTCCCATATAGGGAGTCTGATCCATTTACAATCGCATAAATTTTATCTCTTTTAGCATCATATAATAATTTCGTAGCTTGCAATTGCAAAGAGGTAATGGATTCTCCAAAAAGACTTCCCGCAAAAAAGAAAATAAAAGTACATGCTAAGAATAATCGAAATGTTTTCATAGATTAGGTATTTGCTTTTAATTCTTTCTCCTTATTCCACCGCCACTTTCCGATGGAAAACATGATCTCCCATCACGATGCGAAGCAAATAGACACCGGATGTCAAGTCGGAGATATCGATTGTTGAGGATGATTGCACGGCTGAAGCCGATAATCTGCCTTGTAGGTCGTATATGTAATAATAAAAAGAGGTTGTGTTCATATCGTTAAGATTGATATGTAGGGTGTTATGAGCGGGATTAGGATAAACAAGCAGGTTCGCGTCCTGGTAGAGTTCTATGTTATCACTCAACACGAAATAAGCATATAGTGAGTGGTTTGCGGAGATATTTGAAAAGGTGTAGCTGTCACCTTCAAAATTTCCTTGGATGGTGTCGTCAATGAGCAGGTGCCCCAATTTATAGTTGTTGTCAGGAATGAATTGCAGCGTGAGGTTGCTGTTTTCCGCGGCGGAAATTGTGCCGTTTGGGGAAACCACCCCGCCGATGCTATGCATCACTGCGATTTGGTAGTACCGGGGATGGCAAATACCGTTCAGTGTGATAACTACCGGGCTTGCTAGATCATTGGAAGAGAGAGTGAGTGTTCCTTCGTCATCTCCTATTGCCGTTGGATTATACTGTATTGTGAGTACGCCACCGGCCGGCGGCAAAGTTATGGTACGTGTGGTAGTGCCGTTGTCGACCAAATAGAAACTGCCGGTAGTTTGGCAAGATATGCTGGTCGTTACATCATGGCTGCCGATAACTAACAGCTCCGTGGGGTTGGTTGTATTGAAAGTGGTTTCAAAAGCAATAGCGGAAGTGTCAACGATGAGGTAGCCTTCTTTGGCGAGGTTGTCAAGTCGGAAAGTCAGCGAGTCGCCATGCATGGTGATTTCCGAAATGGAGATATTGCAGGGCGTGTTGTGGTTCAGGAACGGAAAAGGCGAAGTGGTGCTGTTGAATTCTGTGCGATTAGCATTTTGCGAAAAATGGGCGTTATTTATGTTGCCGTTTTCGGTTGCCGTACCGTTAGGCCGGAAGATATAGACTTCGTCAAATTCGGTGACACCGTCATAATCCGCATTTCCCCTATAATTCAAGTCTATGCGATAGATCAGCATGCCGGAGTTTGGTAATCCGCTCTCAAAATTGTTCGCTTTGTTACGGTATTCCACCACGAAATATTGATCGGGATCATCTGTTTCAATGGCGTAAGCGAGATTTTCATTGGTGGCAGATCCGATAGGTTTTAAGGAATAGACACCCGGATCGCTGATTAAGGGTATGGAGTCAATCCAATTGCCGTACACCCATTTCATGTATGCTCCTGAATGTTGTGGAGGCTGGCTGTTAGAACACATCAGATCCCAAGCCCCAACGGAACTAAGATATCTGTAGGCTTCATCGTAGTGGTACAAATCCGGTGCTCCCAGTGTGTGGAACATCTCGTGGCAAAGCGTGGAGTTATTGAAATAAGTGGTTGAGCTTTCCAACTGAAAATTGAAGTCATAAACCCTTTTTTCATTGATGTATGCGCTTTCTCCGTACAGCGCCCAACGGTGTGGCCAAAGCAAGTCGCTCCAATCGCCTACATCACCTTTTACCACGAAAACCACATTATCCACGTAACCATCATTGTCGTAATCAATGTTTAGCGAGGATGGTACCGATGATGAAATATGATCTACAGCGTTAGCCAAGAGTGCGAACTCGCGCGATGTGCGTTCACTATCGTCGTTGTAACCGGTAGGATTGGTCACCGAATAAGGTAAGTAATAGTTGCGGGAATATGTATCTTCATACGAGAGTATCGTGTTGCCGTTGGGAGCAGGATAAAATGTGGAGGTGATCGAAAGTTGGTTGTATGACGCCGCTTTAAAATAACTGTACATGGAGTTGGAAGAAACGGTCGTTGAATCGTTGAACATTGCCGCCATATAGTTATAGGGAGTGGATAAGCTGGAGTCGCCGGCAAAGCGGATAAAGATAACGAGATTGTTGATATGTCCTCTGTTGCGGTTATAGCTTCGAGATTTCGTTTTTTTAGGGACATCTGCAAATTTTTGTTTGGCACGGGCTTTCCACTCCTGCGCGGAGATCGTCACGTGTGGTTCAAGTCCGGATATTGCAGGATTGACACGCCCTGCGATATGCTGCGAAGGAAGGATTTCACCATCCACGCGCACCGCATATACAAAATAGCCTGTATTCACATTCTGTACGATCGTATAGCCATCGGCATCGTGTAGATAGTTGTAAAATTCGTCGCCCGTGGCAAAACAATGCAACGTGTCACCGTTAGGTTGGATTAATGTGCGGGGAATATCTTTCAGGAAAGCCGCTTGTGCGGAAAAAATTAATCCTACAAAGAGTAGGCAAAGAGATAATTTTTTTCTCATTCGAAATGATTATTTAGCTGTTTAAAAAGGGCGCAAAGATAATAATTTATGATTATCTTTGCCGTCAAAAAAGATGGCAGTTGTTAAACCCTCTATCTCTAAGGGAACCAGGGATTTTACCCCGCAGGAGATGATCCGCAGAAATTATATTTTTAATACGATCCGCTCGGTGTTTGAGAAGTATGCTTATTTGCCGATTGAGACACCTTCTATGGAGAATCTCTCCACGCTGATGGGAAAATATGGAGAAGAGGGCGACCGGTTGATCTTCAAGATTCTCAACTCCGGTGATTTTACTAAAGATGCGGATATGTCATTGCCGCCGAACCAGCTTGCCGCTAAGATTTGCGAGAAAGGATTGCGCTACGATCTTACGGTGCCTTTTGCCCGTTTTGTGGTGATGCACCAGAATGATTTGACTTTTCCCTTTAAAAGATACCAGATGCAGCCGGTGTGGCGCGCCGATCGTCCCCAGAAAGGACGCTACCGTGAGTTTTACCAGTGCGATGTGGATGTGATCGGTAGCAATTCACTGCTCTATGAAGCAGAATTGATGAAGATTACCGATGAGGTTTTCAACAAGCTGGGCGTCAATGTCACCATACATATTAATAATAGGAAAATCCTGATGGGGGTTGCCGCATTGGCTGGCGCGGAGGAGAAGATGGTGGATATTTGCACCGCTATAGACAAGTTAGACAAGATAGGAAAAGAGAATGTGATCGCTGAATTACGCGAACGCGGACTAACCGACGCAGCCATTGATAAATTGTTGCCAATTTTTGATATCCAAGGCGATAATGATCATGTTTTACAGACATTGCGATCCCTTTTTGCTGATATTCCTGTGGGAATGCAGGGAGTGGAAGAGCTGGAACAGGTGCTGGATTTTGCGAAGATGTATGCCGTGGATGCTGATATCAGACTGGAGATTCTGCTGGCGCGCGGGTTAAATTACTACACCGGCGCTATTTTCGAGGTGCGGGCTAATGATGTGCAGATCGGGAGTATTTCCGGCGGCGGGCGTTACGATGACCTGACCGGCGTTTTTGGATTGAAGAACATGTCAGGTGTGGGTATTTCCTACGGAGCAGAACGTATCTACGATGTGATGCAGGAACTTGATCTTTTCCCGCCGGAAATCGCCGCCCCTGTGAAAGCCATCATCCTCAACTTCGGGGAAAAAGAGGTGGAATATGCCATGCCATTATTGGTGAAGATGAGAGCTGTCGGTATTGCCTCGGAAATCTATCCCGACAAAGTGAAGATAGGAAAGCAGATGAACTACGCTAATGCAAAAGCCATCCCCTACGTGATCATGGCCGGCGAAGAGGAGATGACAAAGGGCGTTTTCACTGTCAAAAACATGACTACTGGTGAACAGCGAGCATGCGAAATAGATGAGGTGCTGGAGATATTGAGAGGTTAGAAAATGACAGATCATATTTTTCATGCGACCGGCATCTAGCGTTAAAATAAAAATATAATCGTGTGAAATCTTGAAATAATTATGGAAGAAAATACCCCTCCCGCCCCACAAGAGCAACCCAAAAAGCAACGATCGACCTTTCGTAAAATCGTTAATATTATCTTTCTGAAAATAAAGAAACTGGCAGCGTTGTCAAGTGATACCGATGTGGAGATGACAATCCATACCATCACTAAATCGGTGGATTTTCGAGGAGCAAATCTTTGGATTTTGGCGTTTGCCACACTTATAGCTTCTATTGGTTTGGATGTTAATTCGATACCGGTTATCATTGGAGCAATGTTGATTTCACCATTGATGGGACCGATCAATGGCGTGGGCTTGGCGATCGGAATAACGGATAGTGAACTGCTCCGACGCTCGCTCACCAACTTCTGTTTGATGGTGGGTGTCAGCTTGATTGCATCCACTCTCTATTTTTTGATCTCTCCGTTGAGCGATGCGCAGTCGGAGTTGCTGGCACGCACCCGTCCCACAATTTTCGATGTGATGATCGCATTGGTGGGCGGTTTGTCAGGAATCGTGGCTATCTCCCGCAAAGAACAGTCTTTTACGGTGATTTCAGGAGTTGCCATCGCTACCGCTTTGATGCCGCCGCTTTGCACCGCCGGATTCGGATTGGCTACCGGACAGATGAATTTCTTCCTCGGCGCGTTTTATCTCTTTTTTCTAAACTCATTTTTCATAGCCTTAGGTACTTACATCGTTGTGCGCCTTTTGAAATTTCCCCATCGGAAATATATGGATCCCCAGCGGAGCAAGAAGGTTACGCGTTATGTCACCGTTTTTACAATTTTAGCTATGGTTCCGAGTATAATACTGGCATTTAATGTGATACGTGAAACCGCTTTCAATAACAACGCCATCCGGTTCATCAACGAAATTCAAGAGTGCCCGATCTTTGAACGTACGGAGATCATCAATACGAAAAAAGAGTACAAACGTGATCATCGGTATATAACACTCTCATTAGTAGGACAGCCACTGTCCGAAAAAGATGTGGAATTATTGGAACAAATGAAATTGAAAAATGGATTGACTAAAACCGAACTGCGCTTGAAACAGACCACATTTTTAAAAGATTCAGAGATGGAGTCGGTTATCGTCGAAAATATTTTGGATAGAAAAGAACGGCAGATCGCAAATAAAGATTCTCTGATCCGGTGTTTGGAAGAGCAAATCCTTGTTCTGCAACACTCTTCCGGAGATTATGAAAAAGTAGCCAAAGAGATTGCGATACAATATAAAAATGCCAATATCATTTCCATTTCCAATATGGCCTTCACCAATACGGCTACGATGACAACCGAAACACAACCAGCCGTCTATATCCAATGGAAGAAAAAACCTACTAAAACAGAAAGAGAACAATTAGTTAATTGGTTGAAACTCAGACTTGAAACGGATACAATGAGGATGATTGAAGATTAAAGTTTGCTGATTAATCGTTTTGCGATAATGGTCCAATCATACTCGACAAAATCTAAATTGGCGATATTTTTTGTTAAATCGGGATAATTAGCGATTAGATATTCGATTTTTTGAGCGATGTCGTTTTCATCGGTGATGTCGGCGTGGCAACCGATGGTGTTTTCGGGGTAGATCTCGTCAAAACCGCGCTCTTTGCCATAGAGAATGGGTAACCCTTGTGTCAAAGCCTCCACATAAACCAATCCGAAAGTGTCGTCGGAAGGCATGACAAAGATGTCGGCTGCGCGGTAGTAATCTCGTAATGTGGGCTTGTCGTTGGTTTTACCTTTTAGAATGATCCAATCGGGGTGCAATTTGACTAAATTTAACACTTCAGATTCTTCGTTTCCACCGCCGCCTACTAATGTTAGCGTGAGTTTTGGATATTTGAACCGTACTCTATCGCAAGCGCGGATTAGTCGCGGAAGGTTTTTCGCATCGGAAAAGTTTCCCACATAAATGAGTGAAAACGGATTGGCATTGGTCACAGGTTTGCGGATGTTTTCCAGCCAAAACGGATCAATCCCATTCATGATGACTTCTGATTTTTCTGTAATCTCGGTGCGGATACTCGACAATGCCCGGTGCCGCAATGCCCGGTTGCGAAGAGACGGTGTGATGAAAACGACGCTATCCGCATGTCTGAGAATCTCTCTACCCAGTTTCCACAAGTGTGGCATCTTGCTTAAATAAAAAGCGATATCCGTATTCCTGACGGCAACGACATAGGGAATCCCATGTTTTTTATACAATTGGTACGCCAATGCTCCTTCGGAAAAAAGTGTTGCGGCATACGTTGCTTTTACTGTGTTTAAATCAATTTTATCTGTTAATAAGCGATACTTTGTCCTGATCTTATACGGAAAATAATATTTGTATAAAAAAGCGGAAAAATCATTTTTTCCGGTTGCCACCTGGTAATTGCTGGTGTCCAAATCCTCCTGCAAACGACGGTTTTTATTGGCATCCCGCTCAACTGTGAACACCATAATAGGGACACCTTGTTCTCCCAGTTTTGCACACAAGCTGTGATGCACTTTGGAAGTGAGGTAATCTTCAGCTATATAGAGAATCTTTTTTGATGGCATACAATAGTACTTGTCAGAATCTTTTTTTGACAGCTTGATAGGCATATCCTATAAAATTATAGAGCGATAGGAGTAAGGAGAGATGTTCCACTTCGCGATAGACTTTCCAAACCGCTTTTGCCGCTTTTACTTTATTTGCACTGATGGATTCCGCTGTCAATCGGTAATAGGCCAGCGATTGGTTTAATCCGTAAGCATTCGGAACTTTATCACGTAAGAGAGAGAGCCACAGTGCCATATCCTGGCGGATCCTCAAATTTGGGAAGGCAATATCTCCAAGCTGTTTCCTGTCCAATACCACGGTCAGGCAGCCGATAATTGTATTTTTCAAATAATGTTTGTAATCAATGCTTTCGGGAGTATTGATTGTTTTATTGAGCAACTCGCCATCGTGACGCATCAGCTGATATGCCGTGAACGTGAAGGCATACTGATGTTTTTTCATGAAGGATAGTTGTTTTTCCAATTTTTCGGGATGCCAGGTGTCATCACTGTCCAAGAAGGCAATGAATTGTCCCTTAGCATGCTGGATCGATAGATTGCGTGCGGTTGCTGCGCCGCTGTTTTCCTCCAACCGGAATAATCGTATACGGTGATCTTGTTCAATAAATGTTTTCACAATATCTGTCGTGTCATCGGTTGAAGCATCGTCGGTGATTAAAAGCTCCCAGTTGGAATAGGTTTGTTGCCTCACCGAGCGTATCGTGTCAGCAATATAGCAACTGCTATTGTATGAAGGTGTTATGATTGATACTAAACCGTTTTCCATGCAGCGCGAAAATAGTGTTTTTTAGAGTACATTCGCAACAGGCTAACCTATCGAATTAACTATTCGATCAATATCTCCCGCACCGAGGGTGACTAAAAGCTCCGGTCTGTTTTCGCGGACGAACTGTGCTACGTCTTCTTTACGAAGAAGTTGTTTCTCGTCTTTGTCGATGAGGGAGAGAAGCCATTCGGAGGTAACACCTTCAATTGGTTTTTCGCGGGCAGGGTAGATGTCGAGCAGAATAATTTGATCCGCAAGTGCCAGAGATTCGGCGAACTGCAAAGCAAAGTCGCGGGTGCGGCTGTAAAGATGCGGTTGGAATATAACGGTGATTTTCTTACAGGGAAAGATCTGCCGTATCGATTTCAAAAATGCCGATATCTCCTCCGGATGATGGGCGTAATCATCGATATAGATAAAATCCTCCCGAAAGGCGATATAGTCGAAGCGCCGTTTAACTCCCTGGAATGAAGATAGTTTTGAGACTAACTGTTCGGAATTCAATACGATATTCCTTCTCTTGTATTCGCTGATGATAGCAGCAACGGCACCCAATGCGTTCAACAAGTTGTGGCTTCCTCCTATGCCCAATTCCACTTTTTCATAACTCCTTTCGGGCGTGTGCAAGTCGAACAGGATCCGGTTTGGAAAATGGCTTATATTATCGGCGAAATAGTCGGAAGTGGGAGAAAATCCATACGAAACTTTCTGCGGATGAATAATCTCGTTTATAATAGATTCATGGATGATGAGCGTACCATCTTCCCGGATCTGCTTGGCAAAAAGTTGGAAATTTTCGGCTAAGGTTTCTTTTTGTCCATAGATATCCAAATGATCAGCATCGATGGAAGTGATGATGGCCGTAGTGGGGAAAAGGTGGAGAAAGGAACGGTCAAACTCATCGGCTTCCACCACCGCTGTTTCAAAATCCGGACTTGTTATGAAGTTGCTGTTCAAATTTTTAGAGATACCTCCAATGAATGCCATGATTTCCCGTTCGGGATATAACAGGTGGGAAATCAACGCGGTGCTGGTGGTTTTGCCATGTGTGCCTGCAACCGCGATGCAAGGGTGCTCCTTGGTTATCATTCCCAATACTTCCGCTCGTTTATAAATCGGAATATTATTCTTGATAAAATACTGATAAGCAGCATGCTCCTTGCTCACTGCCGGCGTGTAAACTACGAAATCAACTGAACAGGGTAGGAGGGATGTGTCTTCTGAAAAATACACCGGTATGCCATCTCGAACCAATTGGTCGGTTATTGGTGAAGGTGTCAGATCATAACCACTTACGTTATAACCTTGCGACTTGAAATAGTACGCAAGGGCACTCATCCCGATTCCTCCGATCCCGAGAAAATAGACGGTTTTACGCTTCATCGAAAAAGCTGTTATAGTCTTCCGGATACCAATTCATCTCGATTGCTTTTTGCTGGGGATAGATGAAATAGATTGCTTCCGCTTCTGCTAACAATGTGCCGTCTTCGCCGTAGAGCCAAGTGTCAACGTAACAGAAACTTCGCTGGATATTGCGAATTTTTCCCACGGCTTTAATTTTCTCTTGTGATGATATTACGGGTTTTTTGTATTTGACGTTCAGTCTGGAAGTTACTCCGGAGGTTTTGGCCTTGATATAGATAGCCCAAGCTGCGATTTCATCAAGGATAACCGCTTGAATTCCGCCATGTACCACGCCGGGATAACCTTCGTAGTATTGTTTCGGATTCCATTCCGCTTCCACGCCTTCTTCCGTTTCAAAAAAATTCAATTGTAATCCGATCGGATTATGCGGTGAACAGGCAAAACAGTAATAATCAGCCACCGCAAAAACATTTTTAATTTTTCTTCTCATCCGTTTTTATTTTTTATTTTTAGGATCGTATAAACTCATAGAAGCTACAATCATCTTCATGCTCCCAACTCTTTCTTCACGATCTCCGCAACTTTTTTATTATCGGCCTTCCCTGCGAGGGCTTTGGACGATAGTCCCATTAGTTTTCCCATCTCCTTGCTGTTAGTAATATTATGTTCGGCGATAAGTTGTTTCACCACAGAGGTAATCTCTTCATCGGAGAGTTGTTCGGGCAAGTATTGTGCAATCACTTCCAGTTGAAAAACTTCCTCTTGGTAGAGGTCATCTCGGTTTTGTTCTTTATAAAGTGCGGCGGAATCTTTGCGTTGCTTCACTAATTTCTGTAACAATTTCAGCTCTGCCTCTTCGGTAATTTCGCCATCGCTTCCTTTTTCTGTTTTCAACAATAAAAGAGCCGATTTCACAGCCCGGAGCGCATCCAGGCGTTTTCTCTCTTTCGCCAACATGGCAGACTTGATATCTTCGTTAATTTTGGTTTCTAAGTTCATTTTACGATGTATTTAAAGTTTTAAGATTTCTTCCGCGATTTTGTCAATCGCTTCCGGTTGAGCCAGCTTTTTGATGTTTTGGCTTAATGTATTGCATTGTTTCGGGTTGTTAATGAGTTCATATAGGCTGGGTAGCAGCTTCTCCGTGGCATCGTGATCGGAGATGAGGATGGCGGCGTTGCGGTCAACGAGGGCTTGCGCATTCTTGGTTTGGTGGTCTTCAGCGGCATACGGGAACGGTACTAGAATAGTGGGTTTCCCAACGATAGTCAGTTCGGAGATGGCGATCGCTCCGGCTCTGGAGATGATGATGTCGGCTACCTCGTAAGCCTTGTCCATCTCGCGGATAAACGGCATGATTTTGATTGTTTCGCTCTGTTTGTCTAGTAAATCTTGAGAAATGGTGTTGTAGAAAAGCTCTCCGGTTTGCCAAATTAGCTGTGTGCCGGTTTGAGCAAGATCGTCGATGCCGGAGGCGAGGCACTCGTTGATGGTGCGTGCGCCGAGACTGCCGCCCACCACGAGAATCGTTCGTTTTTCAGGACTTAATCCGAAAAATTGGTACGCTTCGGGAGATTTGTCTTTCAAATTCAATATAATGTCACGGACAGGATTGCCGGTGAGCACAATTTTCTCTTCGGGAAAATAATGTTCCAATCCGGGGTACGCCACGCAAATCTTGGATACCGTCTTTGCCAGTAGTTTGTTCGTCACACCGGGGAAGGAGTTTTGTTCTTGGATGAGTGTCGGGATACCCAACGCTGCTGCTGCCCGCAAGGCAGGCCCGCTGGCAAATCCGCCCACACCGATCACCACGTCAGGTTTAAAATTGCGGATAATACGCTTTGCCTTAGACATGCTATTCATCAGCACAAAAGGGAGTTTTAAGTTGCGGGCAATACCGCGCGGGGAGAAATCACGGCTGATGCCATAAATGTCCAATCCTTCAATTGGATAGCCTGCTTCAGGCACACGCTTCATCTCCATCTTTCCGTTTGCACCAATAAATAAAATTTCGGCATCAGGAATTAACTGTTTGAGTTTGTTGGCGATAGCGATAGCGGGGAATATGTGTCCGCCGGTGCCTCCTCCTGATATGATAAACTTCCTTTTCATGCGTTTCTATTTGTAATTTTCGGCAAAAATAATGAAAAGTGTCGAGTAGTGGGAAGCAAAAAGTAAGTTTTAGAGCAGCAAGATCGCAGCGTATGGAGAGCAAGTAAAAAATAATGGAAAATGCACTGTCTACTATGATATATAGTCGGTTCTTTCGTCTTCCTGTTTCGTCACAGTACGGTCACGGTGCCCTTGATTGTCTCCACTTCGCCATCATTTACGCGCAGCCTTACCACATAGCTGAAAACCATGTTGTGGGTGATTTTCCCGTTGAAACTGCCGTCCCAACGGAAGTGCGGGTCTTTGGAGTAGAATGCCAGCGTGCCGCTGCGGTTGTAAATGGCGATCTCGAAGGAAACAAAATCGGGATTCACTTTCCAAGGAATATAGAAAATGTCGTTTACGCCATCTGGTTTCGAAGCGGATATGGCGTTGGGGATGATGACGAAAAACTCGCGCAAGGTGGCTGAATCATCGTATTCGATTTCGTCGCTTTTTGCCATGGAAAACTCCTTCGGCTCCATGTTGTTGAAATCCTCAAAAGAGTCTGCACCCTTAGAAGTGTCCAATGTGTTGAGGTCGCCTTCCGAAAAGCGTTGATCGGAAGCGGCATGCTTGTTTGTCGCGTCAACGGGTTGGGTGACTTGGGCGAATGTTGTTGAAAATGAAATAAGGACAACAACGATGAAAAGATAATTAAGACAAAGATATTGTGATTTCATATTTCCCATATTAATCTGCAAAAATAGTAAAAAATTAAGATGCCATTTATCGGTCGTCGCTTTTTTCCTATTTTTGTCCCCGTTTAACAGAAAGCAATTTTTTATGGAAAAAGAACTGTCAGTTGGCACCAGAGTTGACCACGAAAAATACGGAGAAGGTATTATCAGTAAAAACACCCCGTTGACCTATAAAGTGATATTTGTACGAGGTGGGGAGATAGAGTTTTCAAAGCTGAGCGTGGAATTCGATATTATCGAAGAGAATGAAACGGAAGACAATCAACCGAAACTCAATGTCAAAGAGGTTGAAAAATTGATCAAATACACGTTGGATAAGTATAACGGCATAGAGCATAGAGTAGATTTGGGGGATAAGTGGAAAGGAGGCGTTATGATCTTGCAACCCGCTAACCGTGACCTGAAGCCGAAGGAGATTCCGGTAGAAACATTCTTCCACAAGATTGTTATGATGCGGGATCGTTTGCGCGTTTTAGAACAGAATATTAACAGTCATAAGATCCTCACCGACGAGGAAAAGGTGGACTTGCAACAATATATCACCCGGATTTATGGCAGTATGACCAGCTTCAACATTTTGTTTGACGACAAAGAGGATTATTTTGTAGGAAGTAAGGGGTGAAAAAACTATGGAAGGGTAAGTCCTTGCATTTTTGTTTCTGACCTCACAACACTAAAATTGTTCCCTTGATTGTCTGCGTCTCTTCGTTGCCCTTTTGTAGCCGAATAATATAATTGTACGTGATATTGTGGGCTATTTTCCCTTTGAAACTTCCATCCCATCTGAAATACGGATTTTTGGAATAGAAAACCAGCACCCCCCAGCGGTCGTAGATGCTGATTTCGAAAGAAATCGCATCTGGATTGATTTTCCAGGGGATAAAGAAGATGTCATTCGTGCCATCGGGTTTGGATGGCGAAATGGCATTCGGGATATAAACTGAGAAATCACACTCGGGAATGGTAATGGATGAAGTTACCATGCAATTCCCGGAACTCGCAGTGACGGAATAGATACCGGTCTGCTCCACATTGATAGAAGGGGTGGTCTCGCCGGTACTCCACTGTAGTAAAGCGGGAGAAGAAAGTTCCACGGAGAGTGTGGTAAAGTACTCCTCGCAAAAATCCTCTTTCTCACTAATGATCCGGACATCAAGAGAGTGGATAGTCAGATGCAGTATGACCGTGCTGTCGCAGCCATGTGCGGTTACGAAATCGAAAGTATAGGTTCCGCTTTCGGTGTATAGGATATTATTGTAGCGATACTCATTGCACGCTTCTGCCGATATTTCAACTTCTGTGGCATCGTGTACATGTAGAGTGAGCGTTAGAAGTGTGTCACACCCATTTTCATTAGAATGATTTTGAGTGAAAGTATAGGTTCCCGCCGTAGGGATGGAAGCAGTGGGGATTGTAAATCCATGACCGGAAAAATCGGAGCCGGTACAAATATGGCCTTCAAAATCCATGGCAATTTCAAGAGAGAAGGGGAAAGAGAGTATGTTGTTCTCGTAATCACATTCTTCGTTAGGAGTGGAAGAACTGCTGTTGATGACAAGTGTGAACTGATTTACAGGCATATAAGGTTTTAGTAAATCTTGAGTGACGACAAATGAGAAACAAACAGTGTCATCAACGCCAATAGGTTCGTTGCACGTATGCACATACATCCCCATCCCGTTTTCATCGCCGGCTAAGAGTGTGGAATGTATCGGTGCGGCGCACGGGGCATTGCCGATGTTTGTGATGCAGAAGGTGATTTTCATGCTGTCGCAATAGTTCTCCACCTGAATGGCATTGTCCCCGTCGATGAACGTCAGGTCTGGCAATCCGAAGAATGGTTCTCCAAATTGATTGATGGTGGTTGCTTGCTGCAGGAAATTGTTGAATGGACGGATGACATCACCGGAAGTAGTGGTAAAGGTGGTTGCCGGATTGAAGTTATTTGTCGGCACGGTCAGGTCGTTATTAATATGCACCACGCTATACCCATGCTGGTTCCACACATAGCGGGCTGGAGCCCAGCGAGAGCCGTCTGGCGATTTAAAAGAGCGGATACGGGAGGTGCGCACTTGGTTAGTCTCATACATAGATTCAGATACTAATATTTCAGCCTCCCCATCCCTGTCCAAATCAACAATAACCGGATATTCCGTGGCAGTTCCGGATGGGCAGGAAAAGGTGGTAATATTTAAACCTGTTGTTCCATCAATAATACGTAGAAAATTCTGATCGCGATAAACGATCTCAACTTGTCCATCCTGGTTGAAATCGAAGGCAGTCATGCTGGTTGCTCCGGACAAATCTGTAGTGGAGTGTGTCCACAGTAAATCGAAGTTGTTATTTGCGGTATTATAACGAACAGCTTGTATATAACAAGAAGAGCTCCACACAATCTCCGGAACATTGTCATTGTCGATATCGGCAATCATAGCGCGCGAGCCGTTGTAAGTAGAGTTATATATGGCAGAATAATACTGAGATCCCAAAATTTGTGGAGTAGAACCGCTTCCGGAGTAAGGACTCCAAGCGTACAAGTTATATGTTTTCACAACAACTACATCTAAAAAACCATCCATATCGATATCGGCGACCGAAGTCCACCCGTCCTCGACATTGTTTCCGGTGATAGTTTTCCAGATTGTGCCACTATTGCCGCTTGTACCAGTTGTGTTTGTAATCGTAACCTTGATCACATTATTTCCGCCCACCACCTCCAGCATTCCGTCATTATCCATGTCGGCTAAAACCGGCATATACGTTATAGCGCTATTATATGCGGTTGCCATTCCAACTCCCGTGGGCAGTGTGAGCAACAGATCTCCGGTTTGAGCATTGAAGACCTTGTCAAAAACAACGATTTCTGGAATATTATCCCCATTTATATCTGCAATCGCCGGTAACGTTGAACGATTATTACTCCAATTCACCGTCGCATTCCATTTGACAGAAGAAGCCGTTCCATTAAAATTGTAACATCTCAAGGTGTTAATGCTGCTTATGTAGATGAATATCTCCGCAATCCCATCTCGATCCACGTCTGCGATAGCTAAAGGATACCCCCCATAAACGTAGGCTTCCGGAATAGAAATCTGATGTTTCAGATTCAACTGATCATTTAAAATAACAATACCATTGGCGTGTTGCGGGGAGACATCATTCATAAACACGACCTCACTATGTCCGTCATTATCAATGTCTCCTACAAGAGGGAGTGCATACATGTGGCCACAATTAATACTGCTATTTCCTTCATCAATAGCCCACACCATACTTTCCGGTTCTGTGAAACAATCCGAATCCATCACATTGTCGGGGTAAGTTTGTGCTGTTGCAGAAATAGTGAATAAAAAAAAAGAGAAAAGAATAGAAGTCGTTGCTGTTTTCATAAATGCCATATTAGTAAGGCAAAAATAATAATTTTATCATGGATGACATCCTGTTTTAAGAAAAATGAATAAAGAAATATCCACTCAAAAAGATTTAGCGAATTATTATGTTGCACAGAGAACCATAGAGAGAAAGAACATTATAGTTAGCACAAAAATTCCGCCGCATGCATCGCTATGATATTGTCGCCAAAATAGTGTGTAGAGGTGTCATTTGATAGAATGAAACTTTTTTTCAAAGGTTTATTCACGATCTCTTGTAAATTGAAAAGATGTCTTGCGTCGGTTTTGTTAATGTGCGGGCTTGATTTAACTTCGATAGCAATGAAATGATCAGAAGCCTCCAATAGCAAGTCCACTTCTCTGCCGTCGATTGTTCGCAGATGAGAGCAAGAATAAGGTAGTTTGTAAGTCTGTATCTGCTTGTAAATTTCTGCAATAACGGCACTCTCAAACTCATTTCCGGTAGGTGGCCCATTTTTCTGAAGAACGGTTTTTAAGATTCCATTGTCTAAAAAATGAACCTTTGGTGCTTTCACTAACCTTTTCAACGGATTGGAAAACCACGCCGGCAAAGAAACTACTTGGTAACTAAGCTCCATGTATTTCACATATCGCTGAACGGTAGGAACTGTAACTCCGGTATCTTTTGCAATATGTGAATAATTAATCAACGCTCCTGTTGTATTAGCCAAGTATCTTTGTAACCGCACAAAAGGTTCTAAATCCCTGAAAGAGGCCAAATCCCGGATATCTCTTTCTAAGAAAGTTTTCACATACATTGAGAGCAAAGAAGTGCGATCTTCGGGACTTAAATTCAGATCGCTCACAGCCGGACAGCCACCATTCTGTATGTAGAAATCGAAAGCGGTCTGTTTTTGTGCGTACAACGGATCTAATTTGAAATCGGGCATGATCTCTTCTGGCACTATTTTATTTTTCACGAAATCATGAAAAAAAGAAGGGGAAATCTTATTCTCAAAAGAGTGGGTCATCAACTCCGGCAAAATTAACGGGAAAATTTCGTAGGTCCGTCCTAAAGCAGTTGAGTTCCGATTTTGCAGCTCTTCAAAAATAACTCTCCGTTTCATTATTGTGATTATTTGAATGCAAAGATAAATTTTGATTTTAAATATTACGCCAATATTTAAAACTGTACTTTAAATAATAGAGCTTATAAATTGTGACTATTCACCCTCTATCACTCAATATATTATTGGAGAAGAATTATATAAGAGGTCAGGAAGAGAGTTGAGAACTGAAAACTGGAAAGCAGAAGTGCCGGAAAGCAGAAGTGCCGGAAAGTTGAATGCAGAAATAAGCTGATGAGGTGTTCAATGAGCAATAGTTGAAACAGACCCTCTTAGTGCCACTTTGATTTTTCAGGTATCAAGAAGTCTGAAATTATTCAGCTAATTATTACCACAGAGCCACGGAGAGCACAGAGAATGAAATACTATGATCTGATATTTATAAATAAAATCATCATGCAAACACAAAAATCTATACATGAATTGTCGTATCCAATTATTGGATGTGCGATTGAAATTCATCGTCAATTAGTGTCTATGGTTACAGGATAATTTGCAC
>JAJDJJ010000048.1 GCA_030267125.1 Bacteroidales bacterium OttesenSCG-928-B11 | reverse complement strand
GGTCATTCTTAATTCGTACAAGTCTTAGCTTAATAATATTTCAATTTTCCCGCTTGGCTTACTATCTCTGTGCCGTCAATCATGCCATTTTCATCAATTTTAGCATCTTTATAAATCAAAAGCGTTGCTGATTCTTTGTCATCGAAAGCCCAAATCCAGCATTGATAAACATGGTTGCCATTCGCAAAAGTATAAGCCCGATTTCCGATGCTTCCCTCAACCTTATATATCCCATTTGCAATGACTAATTCAGGCTCATCTTCCATAGAACTGCTGATTTTCCAAGAAGCATAACGATAATGTTCATTGCCCAAATCGTCAATTCTGATTCTATAGCTATCAGTTTCAATTAAATGAATAGGGGTTTCAAATTTCCTCAAACTTTCATGCAGATTTTCCCTGTCAGCCTTTATCACTTCTTTTTTCTTTTGAGTTTCGATTTCGGATTGATAATTGATGGCTGTCAATTTTCCATCCTCATCTATCCAAACATCACCATTATTCAACATAATCCCTCGCCAACCCATCTCATTCCAATCTATGGCAGGATCGGATTCAATTATCATTTTCAACAATGCTTCATCAAACACTTCATCATATCGTCTTAGAAACTCCTCTTTGTTTGCGATTGGCGGAACTGGGTATTTTCTATTTAAAGGATATGCAATGTGTTCGCTCAACACTTCTTTTCCTGCTTTCACATAATTAATAAATATTACAGCCGCATCAAGAACTTCGGGAGATGCTTCTTCTTCAATTTCTATATATCTTTCCGCAACTGCTTCTTGTTCGAAATGGCTTTCTTGTGTGGGATTATTTCCACAAGCATATAAAAGGAATGGAATGATTAGCAATGTGGTGTGTTTCATTGTTTTAATTTTTGGATGACCTGTTTTGGGAAATCTTCATTTTATATACCTCTTATTAATTTGTGTCATGGAATATTCTTCTGCTAATTGACATCCTGTTTTTGTAGCCATTCTTTCTGGATTAAGAAGAATGCCTAATCTCACCAAATCAAGTCTATCCGCATCAAAACAAGTGTCTATTGTCGCATCATTCAATCTTAATTCTGTAGTGTGGTATTTGCAAGCTAAATATAACTGTTTATGTTCTTGGGATGATAATGATTTCAGTAAAGTATCCTTTAATTTCGAGACTAATTCGGAAGCTCTTTCGCCATGCTCAAAATCTGCACCATCATCTATTCTACAAGAATCATGAAGATAGGCAAATAGTTGTGTGACAAACGGATTTGCATTCGTTTCTTTGGCTAACATTAAACCATTCTTTGCCACATTTTGCCAATGAGGCAATCCATGCAAATCATTCAATTTCCAATGACTTAAAACGTATTCTTTCACATCCTCAATAATGGCACATTGCAAATCATTCAACTGAATATTTGTGCCGTTTTTGCTTTTCTTTATTTGTTTTCGTTTGAAAAAGCATAATGACGTGATTTGTCGTTTTTTCATTTTAGATACCCTCTTATAAAATTGGTCATGGGTGAAAAATCTTTTACAAGAGACTTAAATGATGCATCAAATACAGGCTCTTCGAGATTACCTAAATCAATGTATCCTCTTGCCTCATAGATTGATAACTCTTCCTCTACAACTTCTGTAGCTTGTTGGGATTCCGTATTTTGAGAAGTATTTCCACCACAAGCATATAAAAGTAATGCTGTAATAAGCATCCCATATTTGTTTGATAATTTATCCCCAGATGTGGTCAACATGCAGTTTTTTATTTCATTATCTTGTTGCATAATTTAAGTATTGTTTTTAGGGATTGTGATTTGGTGAAACTGCATATTATTAACTGTTATTGTGTTCTATTGGGCGGATATTTTTCTTTCTTTACTGGTTCAAAATATTTTGATAAAATAGAAACCACTTCCCGGAAAACCGAAACTGATATACTTTCGCCCATCAGGACTTCGCCCTACACGAAAGCCCGGGAACCCTACACTCGTGCCAATTCCCTTTTTAGAGATAGTCGCCCGAAATGGCCCCATATTTTTGTATTTTCGGAAACGGAAAGCCATGAAATTATACTGAAGGATTTGTCGTTTGATTTGACTGAATGAAGTGTTCCGGATTTTCGATTGCCTTTTTCATTTCCCCTAAATTATTTTCTTTGTGTACTCTCGAAGACAACAAATTTTATTTTTTCACGACAATAACTTCAGCTAACCTCAACTTTTCTTCTTTTACCTGTCCCTTTTCTTCTTTTATGATTAAGTAGCCCTTCTTTTCTATGTTAAGAATGTATCCATTAGGATACTTGGCATCATATTCAGTGTCAATTATTTTACAGTTATTATCATTTGCCATGCTATCCTCAAAAATCATGGGTTTTACACCATGTTTTTCAAAAATAGATAATGCCTTTTTCTTAGCGGTCAACAATCGTTGCATTGTTTTATTGGCGATATCATTTTCATTCCATTTTCGTTCTTCAATAGTGGACTCTGCTTGTTCAAACGCATCTATTACATAAAGAAAATCAAATAATACACTTTTATAGATGTCGTTCAACTCTTGTTTTTTTCGTTCTAACTCGTTGTTCAACTCAACTATGCTTTTCATTAATTCAGCATATATACTCTCTAAATCTGCAGTCTTTGTGTTCATATAAATGTTATTATAATGAATTAAATAGATTTGGATCTATATCGTTTAGTTCTATTGATATAGATTTAATTTTTGTTTTCAACGGAGATACTTGCATATTGGGCAACTGAAGATAAGTGAAATCAACAGCAAGACGCTGAATAGGGGATGATAGTTGTTCTTTAGCAAGAGCAATTTCACGAGGAGAAAATCTCTTTTCTCTCATTGCATTTACTTGTCCTTTAATAATATCAGACTGTGTCGCATCTTGTCCAATACCTAATATTGAATATGCATTTTCCATTTTTATTGAGATAAATTTTTATAATAATTCAAACCTTCTTTTAGAGCGATACCTTTATCATTAAGTCCAACATCACTATTACCGGTTAACAATGTTCTCGTATGATAATCTAATTGCCGCAAGATATCTCTATACTTCATAGCAAGTTTGTTTGCCGCAAGTTTAAAAGATGAACTTTTGTTGTTGATTAACATATTCAATACTCTTCTTACAGCTGGAACATTTTTGCCATTAGAGATAATTTCTTCGTTAATTAATATATCACATAAAATAATCATATTTTCACACAACCTCTGATGGGTAGGATGTTCTCTGTAAATATCATACATTTTATTAAGAGCCTCAATATTAGTGCATGTATTGTTATTTACTTCATCAATTATTTGACTGACTTCCATATTAACAGAAAAATCCTCAATCTTTTGTTTAATTTGGTCGATTTCTCTTCTTTTATTTGGAGATACTTTCAGTCTTAATTGATCAACAAAGTATCTGATTGTGATTCTGTCTCCAATCATCATAGTAATTTGGAGATTGTTACCTATTTCTGAGATCATTCCATCTTCAAATTCTATAAAACATTGTGATTCAAGTATAGTACTAAGTAATTTTGGATCCTTACCTGTTACAATATCAATAACTGATGCATTTATAATCAATTGTATATTGCTATTCATTTGCAAATTACCTTTATAGAACGAATATAAAGGTAACAGCAAATCTAAGGCTTGGCTTTTTCTATAATTTGAATTTTCGTCATTCAATTGAGAAATAATATATCGATTTAAATAAGTAGAAAAAATGAAATTTAGATTGTCGCTTTTAATATGCTCACAGATAGGTAAATATACTATTGATAAGGTCTTAAAATCAACGTTATTATCTATTTGTCTTCTCAAAATTGATTGTAATTCTAATTCTAACTTACTATACAATTTAGGGAATTGCATTGCTAAGGACAAATTAGGAGATGCCAATTTTTGAGAAATATTTCGTTGATTTAAAGTCTCTACAATTGAAATGAAATCATCAACAGATGTTTTAGCTAATTTATAATCCTCATATTTTTTTGCTGTCATTCCAAACAACACTCCGACTTCTAATACTTTTTCGTAATCGACACCTTCAGAATATGTAAATTCATTTTCCAAAGAATCTTTTATCTTCGACAAAACAGATTGATTTGCCCCGGCATAATATGGAGTTGCATGAAAGCATTCTTTATCTAATGCTAACGAAAACAATGCTATAATAGCATCCATTTCTTCTGCATAAAACTTTTCGAATTTTGAAATGTGAGAATCAGTATATAAAGAGACATCTATCATCACATTTTGAAATTCATCCAATAATTTTTTTTGTGTCATGCCTATAGATACACTTCCAAAGATGGGGTCATCATAATTGACATTTTCCGGTAAATCAACACCATCATCAATTTCACCTAACGAATCGAACAACGTAAAAGAAAATTGATTGTCCCATGAGGTGTAAGAAAGAGATTCTATGAATAAATAATCTTGAAAAACAGCCGTAATCCAAATCGAGATTATTTTTTTATAATTATTCAAATTTAGTTTCCCCATCTTAGCAGCCCCCAATGCAGCTATAGCAGCATTATGTAAATTTCGAGAACTGTTGTCCATATTTAATAGTATGTCCAAAGCAGATAAATAATCAGCTTTTTCAAATATTTTTTTCAAGATATAATCCTGAATAATTTCTTTCTGACGTA
Organism: Bacteroidales bacterium OttesenSCG-928-B11; assembly: GCA_030267125.1. GTDB lineage: Bacteria > Bacteroidota > Bacteroidia > Bacteroidales > WCHB1-69 > JAGVVH01. Next base: position 15,325 of record JAJDJJ010000048.1, on the reverse strand, counting down.
GAAACTCTCCTTTTAAATCAGGAAGTTCTGATGCTAATGTTTTTTCTAAATCGTCGAGTGAGTCAAGAAGCAATCTTGCCTTACTAACAGACAAATCATTAGAATTTATTTGCATCAAATCTTGATTAAAGCCATTTAACTTTGAAAGTGAGGCCTTAACGGATTCATTTTTACAAAATTGACGAATTGGTAAATGCTTTTCTATGTGAGGTAGATGCTTCTGTATGATATCGCTTGCTTCATCATAACGATTACCACTATTTAGCAAATACAAAGCATAGCGATATGCCAAATCTTGAGTTTCGTGATTACGATTAGCGTCTAACAGTTTCTGGATGTTACTCTCATCACTCTTCGAAATAGGAGATCCCATTTTAAAAAGAGATATAAATTTTCTTGTTTCAACATTTGCATCTTCACCATATTTACTCGTTATAGAATCATAGATTGACAATGCATTTGTAATCTCTCCTTTTCTTTCTTGTTCTTTACCTTGATTAAAAAGTATAGTAATAATATTCCTTTGAATATCCTTAAGCCTTTTTTGAATATTATGGGAGTCTCTGTTATCATATTTTGCTATAAAAGAGTATGATCTAGTTAATATCTGAATTTTTGCATTATCGTTTGTTAATTTTCGTACATACTTTTCAGTAATATCAAGAATCTCAAATAATATATTATTTGTAATATAAATACCTGTTTTTACTTGTGTTTCGATAAATTCAACTGCATTTTTCAATAATAAGAATTTATCATCGTATGATCCCAACATACGCGATTCAATGATCTTTATTTTATAAAATGAATGCATGGACTCTTGAGAGGAATCATACTTGTAGAGCATTAATAGAATCTCATAAGAATCATTATAATACCCAAGGTTTGAGTATTCAAGCGCTAATGAATGTAATTCTGACAAAACCGAATTAAATATTGTTTCATAACTATTCGCATTAAATACTTTTGACTTTCTCTCTTTGAATGAATAAGCTTTTTCTAACCAAACTCTTTTTTTATCTAAAACTTTTTCTTTTTTACTTTGTTCGATATAAGTTTGAGCTAAAGTAGGCTCTACTTCCTCGTGTTGCCCAATGAGAGGAACAAGCAATCTGATTTTCTCATCAAATTTGTGATTTGGGAATCGCTTTATAATATGAATCTTCTTTTCAAAAAAACTTTTATCAGGTAGAAGAGAAATAGATTTATCTAATAATCTTATTGATTCTTCTAAATTATTATTATCAGATAATTCAAGCATCTTTTTAATAAATTCAGGCTTAGCAGAATTTATTTTATCTATGATTTTTTTATAATATCCTATCATTTCATCAATATCAGTATGTTGATGAAGGTTTTTATAAAATAAAGACAATTCTTGAGGAGTCATTTCTAATTGCCTGATATTATCTGTACAATTCTCCATGTAAAGTTTCAAAGCTCTTGTATCCGTATCAAATATCAACTTACAAAGCTCATTACAATGATTGTATGGAGCAGAAATTTCTTTGAATTTGCGTGATAAATCGTAAATATGATTTTCGATTATTTGATTTAACGTTCGATTATAATTTGCTTTCTCATTAAAAAGTTCGATTATAATTTGTTTGGCTTTATAATTGTCCTTCTTCTTCGTTAATGAAACAAAATAGGCTATTTTCGTTTCTCCAAATATATTTCTGTTAATAGGGCCATTATCTATATCTACTAATAAGCCGGAGTACTCACATGCCTTTAAGTAATTCTTATTCTTCGAATGGTTGCTTATTCTTCGTATTATCTCTTTCTCTATTTCCGACAATAGTGATTGAAAAGAGTTGTAATTTGAAATACTTTTTGATAATCTTATTCTATTGCCTATAACTTTTTTAAACTTATTAATGTCATCGAATAATAATGCTGCATTATACTCTATTCTCGTTAATTCAGTCAACGCTTCGGGATGATTTTTTTCTATCTCCTTTAGGATTTTAAAAGCTCTCTCGACATTACCAGCATCAATATTTGCTTTTGCTTTTAGGAATTTCCGGTTATAGAATGCTTGTTTTATACTATTAAATAGCCCCATATTACTTCATTATTATTCCTGTTGTTGTATCATTAATTTTTCACCAATTATCAATTTGGAAGTAATTTCCATGTTATTGTTTTCTGCAATTGTTCGTGCGTATTTTTCAGTCCCATAAAATTTTCGACTGATTAAACAAAAACTATCCCCTTCCTTTATGGTATATACAAAAAAATAATTTGATATTTTCTCAGTCGGCAACTCTGTTTTTTCTAATTTAGATTTCAATAAAATAATTGAGTCATTCAGCAAGATGACATCTTTATTATATTGAATCTGCAAATTATTTATCATCTCACTTTTCTCAATAAAAAAGAAGATGCAAATTATGAAAAGAATACCTGTAATTATAAAAGAAATCATCCTCATTATATTATTCCCTTTTGGAGTATCTGTTGTTTGACGAAGCAATAGGTACACTTTCAAATTTGTATTACATGCAGGACAAACAACTTCTTCCTTTCGAAAATCGGGGAGCCCTGCTTTTCCACAGATTGGGCAATTATTTTGTGATATTATCATCGTTCTATACCTGTTTTAATATCAATATTTATTTCTGTCGGAAGTTCCGTTTTATTAAGAATGTCAATTACTTGTGCTATATTTCCGGCATCTAATGCAGCAATAGCATTATTATATGCATTTAAAAGATCATTCGCCATAATTGGCTTCACATCTTTACTATCCGACAACAACCTTAAAGTAAAGACATTGATAAGGATATAATAATTAGCATCCATTATAAAATCTTTAATTTTATCTGAGATCTCTACTTTTTCCAAATCATTGTTTGAGCGTTCGTATCTGTTAAGTAGTTCATTTAGGGTTGACAAATCAGTTCGATCTATATATTTTGAGAAGTAATCACGGATTATTATTCCAAAAACATAACCCAATTCTACGTCATTGCCTGTGCTAGCCTCTTGTTCACTCTGTCGTATAATTCGTTCTATTTCATCCCAAGAATTATCACTTGGATCAGCAGTTTGCATTTTCCTATTTATTTTTTCTATTTGTTTTTGGACGTCTTCCATGAATTTTATTTTATTCATATCCGGAACATTGGATATTGCTATGTTTTCAATAGCTTGCGCAATGTACATTAAAGATTTTTCATCCTTATTGCCTCGTGTTAGACGAACTTTTTCTTTTTTCCCTTTATTCCCTTTGGGATATACCTGTACACTAAGAGTTTGGTTCACATCCATATATAATTCAAAAATCATTTCACTCCCAGCTGGCAAGTTATCCTCAATAACATAAAAACCCAAAGCCTGTTTTTCAAATGCTCCATTTTCAGCATCTGCAGAGATCTCTATTTTCAACAATTTTTGATTATCTGATACCGTTTTGAAAGATTCATACTTATTGAGAGGCAACACCTCGCTTTTTTCAATTACTTTATATAGTGTGTTTTTCGTATTTTTTACGACAGTAATAAAATAATTATGAGTTCCGACATGTATAGTAGTTACAGGTGGTTTATTTGTTGTTTGCTGGGTTGCTATTCCAATCTTGACTCCGCATCTTGGGCAAACTATCTGATTTATATCAAGTTCAGCTCCGCAAGAAGAACATTCAAAATCTTCGGGTAAACTATGTGCTAATATTGCAGCACCTTCAGCAATAGCTAACATTGGTTTTTCGGAATAAAGGATTTTTTCTTTTCCATATTTTTCAGACAACATATTTTTTATCAAAGGGATGCAAGAAGAGCCTCCTACTAAAAGTATATGATCAATGCTTTCAATCGGATATCCACTTGAATTAAATAACTCATCAGTTAGATGAATCGTTCGCTCAACTAAAGGCATAATCAAGGATTCAAATTTTTCTCGAGTTAATTGTATTTCAATATCAATATCATCACCCTCATTATTCTCAAGTAATCCATACATCTGAATATCGGTATGTTTCGTTGCAGTTAGTTGAATTTTAGCATCTTCAATTTGTTTGTGCAGTTCACCTATAAATTTATTCTGTTTCCTTTGAGGCATATATCTCAATAACTCATCAATAGAAATTGCATTTTCTCTTTCAAATTCATCATAGATATATTGTTTGATGATTTTGTCAATATTATCTCCACCCAGCCAGCGATCTCCTCCTGTAGCAGCTTCAATAAAATTATTGTCTGAAATTACTAAAATTGAAAGGTCAAAAGTACCTCCTCCAAAATCATAGACAAGGACAACCTTGCCTTCACCTTGCTGCATGGAAACGCCGTAGGATATTGCAGCAGCAGTAGGCTCAGCCAATAAACGTTTAACTTTTAATCCAGCTATATTTGCGGCAATACGTGTTGCTGTTTTTTGTTTTTCGTTAAAATAGGCAGGAACAGTAATAACAGCATGAGTTACTTCTTCACCTAATTTTTCGGAAGCATCATTTTTAAGTTGACGAAGAATTTCTGCACTAATCTGTTCAGGAGTGTATTCTATTCCTTGTAAAACGACAGCAACAGTATCTTCTGTACCACTACTAAGATTAGTTATTTCATAAGGATAGTATTCCCTCTCCTCTTGCATCAATTTTACAGATTCATTTGTTACAGAATTACCCATTAAGCGCTTAATAGAAGTAACCACATTAGGAATATACTTCTGCATATTATTAAACACTTTATTCCCAACTAAAAATTCTTTTTTTTCACTTAATGCGACACAAGAACGTGTCAATTCTTCATTGTTGTTATTTCTGATAATTCTTACGGTTGTATCCTTAAACCCGATCACAGAATTTGTTGTTCCCAAGTCAATTCCAATAGATTTTCCCATGTTATTTGTTTTTGTTTATTATTCTGCTAAATAGTTCACATGTTGGTTTGCTTATATCTCTGTTTTTCATTTTTGCAAGGCTAAATACACCTTTACTATAATTTTCTTCACAATTCCAAACAATATCTTCAAGATTATTAAAGCTATTTTTGGCGAAGTATTTAAAAGATTGATCAAGTCTGATTCTTTCCTTGAAAATATTCAACTTAATAGATAGAAATAGCAGTTGTAAGATATTCATATTGCTCCCCTGAATGTCTTTGTACTGAATAGGTTGATTTAAGTATTTGTGATAATAATCAAGAATGAATCGAGCAGTGTTTTGGGAAGCACCAGGTATTCCTCCTTGTTCGTTGGGGATATGGTTTGGCGTAATTGATTTATGCCAACAACTATCAACGTCTATTAGCATAAAACGTTTTATGAATCCTGAGCGAACAAAAATATTTTCTTCATTAAAATCACTAAACCAAAATCCTTTTGAATGAATAACGGAAAGAGCCGTTTCAATTTGTGAATATAAATCTTGTGGCTTTACTACATCACCATTCAAAATATATTCTTTTAATGTTACACCTCTAATGCGCTCCATAAATACATAATAGGTGTTTTGGGTTGAATCATACACAGTGTCATATACCATTGGCATATTGGTGTTTTCTTGTCCGATTATAGATACAATTAACTCCCAAGCGGAGGGCTTTTTGCCCACATATTTTTTTACGAAGCAATCAAAGCCATCAATGACAGGAAAAGAATAAGAATCTCTTTTTATGAACCACTCAATCCTTTCAGGATCGAAATCAATATTTTTCCCTTGAATAGTAACCTTAATCATCTGTTAATATTTGAATTACACACAAAGTTTTGTCATCACATGTTCCTTGTTTAATTGCTGAAATTGTATGCCGAAAAGCAGGATTCTTAAAATCAGGTTTCCGCATTTTAAGCCAAGAGATTGTATTTTTACTTACACCATCTGAAGCAAGAATAACACTATCAATATCTTGCAATGTTTTAGTTTGACAACGAGTATCCTCAAAGGATTTGTCGGCAGAAGTTGTTAATGAAATTTCTCCTGATTCATTTTTGGATACAAAAACAAAAAGTCGTCCGTTATTTTTCGGAAATATATGATCAGGATTTAATATTATGACAGAATCTCCTATTTGGCTTATATTAAGGGAACCATCAATTGTTAACATTCCAAGAATAACTGTTGTAGATACTGTTATTCTTGTTCTCTCTTCAATCTTACTTTGCAAAGCATCTTTATCTGTTTCAGCTAATTCAGCTATTCGCCTTTGCCAACTTTCTTTAATATTGCCAATTGCATTTTTTAGAATTATTTCGCTATTAAAAGAATCCAATGGTATTGTCCAGATAGCATCCTGAATATGATAACCTAATTCTTGTGCTAATAATCTACTTGAGAAATATTCTTTTTTCTCTGAGTTTTTCAATATGCTTGAATCACTTGTTCCATCTAATAACCAAAAAAATATTTTATCTTTCTTAATAAAGCATCCTACAGAATCTTCTCCCAAATCAAAATCTCCTTCAGTAGCATCTTCTTCAAAATTTTTTCTAGGTCCTGCAGTAGCCATCAATTCTGCATAAAAATAGGGAACTAAATTCTTTGTATTATCAGAAGTATTATCAATAACTCCATTGTTTTTGATTCCATTATTCAAATCAGAATTAGAAGTAGTAACATTTTCTGTAACTGCACTTTGTTTATTTGTATTATCCTCCATAAATCAGAAACTATTATTTTTCAATACAATACGGGCAGAAACCTGAGGCCCCTGAGGCCATTCTAAATAAACCTCTTAGGGTCGCAATCTTCTGTGGAGTATCCATAACATAAAATTGTTTTTGATTGTGAATTGGACAATTACTTACGATATGTTCTAATTGTTTGCATCCAGAATCCGTTGGATTACCGATATAAGCTCCTATCAATAAATCCAATTCATCATTATTTGCTTTAAACGGATTAATAATATCGCCATAATGTTGTAGTTGTTCGCCATCCGTATAAAGCATAATTCTAACATTTGGAATATCTATCGCCTTTGTCCCTACCCATTGTGTTTGAACATTTGCAATGCAATTTTCCATTCCAGGAACTGTTCCCTCTATAAATTTTTTTACGAAATTATATGCTAAATTTAAAGCCCCGTTTATATTTGTACCCCCATTTAAAGAGCTCAATTCTTTGTACAGATATTCTGCAAACACTTTAGGGTCTTGATACTCTTCAATAATTTCGGCAACTGTTTTCGTAAACATTACTACCGGATTATTGTCAAATTTGATTGCACAGATATATGCATTTTCTTTTTTCGAGAGATTTCTAAGTCCAAAAATAGCAAGAGCTGCGGCGTCTGTTACAACTTCTCTTTTAGTAAGTTTTCCTTCGCGTTCAGTATATGCCTGACTTTCAATTTTTGCAGGGTACTTAGAAGGGAAACAGGTAGGATAAGGTTCTTCTGCCATAGAACCTGAAGCATCCATCAGTAATACGCATAACCCTACTTCCTTTCCTTGTCCACTATCAATTCCATTATTATTGCTTGATGAGTTCTCATTCTCACTTTCATCAGGGATTATTAGTCCTGTTAAACTTTGTCCTGGACAATTAATATCATGACATATTCCATCAGTTGGAATATCAGATTCCAAATAAGATTTACCACATTCGATGCATTTAAATTTTTTCATAATTTAATGTTTTGTTACTTTTCATATTTACTCTATTTCTTGTATTTTGCTCTATAAAGATGAAACTTCCTAATCTTCTGCTAAAAAGAGAACAATATCTCTATGTAATATTATAAGGCGGTTTATATTTTATCCAAAACATAGGGATATAAAATGTTTTGGTTTAATTTCTTTTTCTCTCATTCCTTTTCCCCCTCACCACAAAAATGATCCCCATGATTACCGGCGTTAATCCCGCCATGACACCTTCAAAGGTCATTGATATTCCGCTAATCAAGATTGATATTATTCCTATTACAATTAATATGATTCCTATAGTCTTCATTGTTCTTTTTTGTGTTGTTAACTTCTTGTTTCTAATTTTCCCTTATTCCTTGGATAATAACCCCGATAATTCCTCCGATAAATAATACGGCAATCAATATTGATCCGATGATTTCGATTAATACGGCTAAAAAAGGAAGTATGAATATACATGCGATAATGCCGATGATAATTAGGAGTGCATAAATAAAAGTCTTCATAATCATTAATTTTTATTGTTTATACCTCTTAATGCCGGCAAATAGGAAAAGGTAACCGGAGAAGTTGCATTTTTTTTATTTTCCCTCCGCCATCCAGTTCCAAAACGGCGATTTATATAATGAAGAAAGCGTCAGAACTGTAGTAAATTTCAACGGAAAGGCTCTGGAATGCCTGTAAACTGAAAAAACAACAATCCCAACGCCTGTGGTGGGCGTCAGTGGTTGTTTATCCTCGTTTACATTCGAATTTTCCAGATTCTTCCGTGAGAATAAACTAAACACTTTCATGTTTAATACGATTGCAAAAATAGCAATTAATATCAAACATTAGGGATTGTTGCTTTGTAAAAATATCACCGTTTTTTCCATTTCTGAAATGTTAAACCGGGTCTCTTTACCTTACTTTGATCAGGACTACATAATGGGATAGTATTTTGATTTTTTCAGTCAGTGTTTTATGATGAATAGATTGATCTTTGGGGAGTTCGAGAGAAGTGGGAAGCACTTCAACCAAGTTGTTCAGATAGGATGACTTGATGGCATAGTTCACATTTTCGGCATTGAAATACTCCCTATTCAATCCAAAAGAGGTGATGCCAATCAGGTTGCCGTCGTAATCGAAAAGCGGCCCGCCACTGTTGCCGGGCTGAATGGGAACGGAGATCTGATACATGCTGATATCGCCTTGCACACCGGTTTTGGAACTGAGTTTGCCGTCTGTGAATTTTATCTCGCTCCCCATCACATTGGCAAGCGGATAGCCTAAGGCAAAAACAGGAGTGCCAGCCTCTTTTGTACTTGTCTGAAAATTGTAGTTCAGGTTTTGAAAAGGGACGAAATCCGGATCGGTGATTTTTAAAATGGCCAAGTCGTTCTGTTTATCGCTTTGCACAACCTGCATTTTGTATTGCAATCGCTCGCCATTCCGAAGAAATTCAATCTCAATCTCTTTGGCATCTTCAACCACATGATAATTGGTGGCAATGTATCCTCTTCTATCAATGAAAAAACCGGTGCCGTTTCCTTTCCACTCCACATTTTGTGATGCGGACTCTTCTTGGGAGCGGCTTTTTTCAGCTAATGTTTCACTCGAAACGAACTCCTTTATGATGATGTTTTCCAAAATGTACTCGCCTTTCCCTCCGGCTAATATTCCGTAATGGTTTCCTCTCAGGCTACCCGCCTCTTTTTGTTCAACCACATGTCCATTTATAGAAAAAACGAAAGTGTCGTTCAGCTTGAAGACCTTCAACATGTTTCTGCCATTTCCTTTGTTTATGTGTTTCGAAAATGTCCATTCGGCAATATTCAAACTCACCCCTTCAAATGTTTCGCTAATCATATAAGAGCCATTTCCGGAAATTAGAAAATGATAGTAGTTATTCCAATCTTTGAAACCGAAAATGATACCATAACCGTTATTGTCGGCGCCGTTCACTTTTCGGACAATCGACTCAATAGAGTAGTCCGAATTTTGCTCTAAGGTCACATACCCGGCTCTTGCGGTCGGACTATCTTTTAACACTTTCAATAGCACCTGATTATCGGACAGGATTGTTGAAATATTTTCTTTGCTTTCGCTTTCCCAATTGCTTCTGTTTTTTAGAAAATTCTCATGATAAACCAATGCTCCCAAACCATTCTCATCGTATTCTATATATTTATCATTTTGCAAAGTCCCATTTTCATAAAAAGCCGATAGTCTGATTTTTCCTGTTTGATACCACTGCTTATAGCTACCATTCAAATCGCCATGATCGTAATGGATTTCTTGTGCCAATTGTCCGTTTTCATAATAGAAAGTATTCTTTCCATTGATTTTATTGTTGTAGTAATATCTCTTCTGTTCGATTTTGCCGTTTTTGTAATACCAGATCGCCTCCCCTTCGTGAAAGTTTTTTCCTTCATCGTCATAATCAATATATACCGCATAAAATTCTGATTGCAGTTCTCCCGATATGTAGTAATCTTTAATGATGCCTTGGGGTTTGTTGGGTGCCTCATAGGTGATCAACCTGTAGTACTTCGCATGCCTTTGCTGACAGCGATTCCAATTATCATCGAAATATTCCGTAACTCTTGTCCCGATTTCGGGTTTGTAATAACTCTTCTTCTCGTGGATTTTTGATACAGGATAGTATTCCTGTATGTATGTAACTGTTCCATCATAATCTGTGAATTTACCGGTGTATAGTTGGTCGGCGACAAAAAATCCTTCAAATTTGGCGCCGTTAGTATATTCAAAAATACCATTCCCGTGTTTTCTATAGTTGATAAATTCACCAATATACTTATGCCCTTCCGGATAATATTCAATCCCTTTTCCCGTCAGTTGGGCATTTACAAACTCGCCCTCTTTGATGCTCCCATCTTTATGGGTAAATTTACCCTGCCCCTCTCTGATGCCATTTTTGCACTCGCCTTCAAAAGTGGACTCGTACTCTCCATTTTTGTATTTGATTAATGTTCCGTGTCCATCTGCTTTACCGTTTACACACTTTCCATGCCACTCCATCGTCACTCCGTCACTGTAGTAAGTGTCTAAAATTTTGCATCCTTCGGAATTACATACTACCCACTCATCTTTTAATGTTTGGGCAAAGATGGAGAAGTTGACCCATAATGTGATGATTAGAAATAAGATTGATTTTTTCATTGTTGTTTGATGTTATTGTTGAATTATATTCTTCAATGTCCGCAAATAAAAAAAGGTAACCCGCAGGAGGGAGGAATTTGGAAAAATTATTACAGATGCCGATTGTAAATCAGGCTGCAAGCCTGATAGGAACATAGTACAGGGTTTTAACCCTGTATAAATTGCGAGCCATCATAAAATTGCGTCCTGAAGGGACGCAAGAAATCATCGAATAGATTATTCAATTATGAGTCCCACAAATAAGTTTCATTGTATTCGATATCATATTTTATAAGAAATCCAATCAATTCACTTCGAAAGGAGATTTTTTTGTGATGCTTTTTTTGGTTCATAATATACTTCTCCACCTTATATTTCTGAGAACTACTGACGGAAAAAGCTCCATAACCATTTTGCCACTCAAAATATCTGTATTGAGTACCTTTGGTTTTTATCCATCGACTACTACCTCCTTTTATTTCTTTCATAAAATTTGATAATGCAATAGTTCGGGGAAATGAACATAGAATATGAATATGATCTGAAATTCCATTGATACATATAGGAATTCCATTTTGTTCTTTTATAATCCCCCCAATGTACGAAAATAGGTCATTTTCAATATTTTCATCAATAAAAGGCTGACGTTTTTTTGTGCCAAAAATCAAATGGAGATAAACTTGTGCTAATGATTGACCCATTAATAAATAATTTAATTGTTAAAATGCAAATATACATAAAATAATATTGACATGGGTACCTATCAATATTTTTCCCGCCCTGACCGGGCTGGGATTTATTGGTGGGATGTTTATTTTCACAGGGTTGAAACCCTGTGCTATGATCTATCAGGCTTTCAGCCTGTTCAAGAATTACCCCTCTCAATCCAACATAATAAATCCTGCCCAATAGAAAGGTTCTTTGTATTTCGCTTTGACGGCAGCTTGTGCTTTCAAGAATGCTTCCCGTTTGGATTTCCCGGAAACGAGATGTGCATAAAACTCACTCATCATAAGTTGTGTGGCTTCATCATGTACTTTCCACAAAGTCATGATTAGGGTTTGTGCACCGGCTTTTTTGAATGCCCGTTGCAGACCGAAAACGCCTTCGCCACTCACTTCGCCGAGGCCGGTTTCGCAGGCGGAGAGTACCACCAAATCGGCACCGCGCAAATCGAGGGTCGTGATCTCTTGGGCAGTCAACACGCCATCTTCCACCTCATCGGGAATGGATTCGCCGCGCCACGCTTTGTTCCCTCCCGACAAAATCAATCCCGAACGGTTCATGGAGTTATCTATTACAGGACTGTTATCGCCCATCATCGTAAAGTACTCTTTCTTGCGTGCTTCTTGCAACGGAAGAAAGAAACCGTGTGTGGCAATGTGGATAATATCGTATTTCTCTCCCGACAATGTGCGGAAAGACTCTTCATTGCCATTCTCCTCTTTGAATACAACTGTTTTGATGCCATTTTTTGTCAGAGTCGAGGAAATATTTTCCACCTCTTTTTTACTTCCGTTCAAATATCCCCAACTGCCACGATAAGCCGTATCGGATTCAAAACCCCGCATAGAGTAGTGATCACGATTTTCGGTATATGCCCGACTTTGCGCCACCATAATTTCATCTTCAAGATCATATTTCAAACCGCCATACAATACCGCTTTGCTGTACTTTTTCTCTGGACGCTCATAACACAACTGTTTAGTCGATGAGAGCCGGTACAGATTATATTTCTCACTTGCCAACCGTCCATCTTCCAAGGACAGAGACTCAATCGCCAACTGATGAAGTACGCCGCTGGGAGAGAAATAGACATTACTGCCTTCATCGAGATATTCGGAGAGAGGTTGCCAGATTAATGCTGAAATTTCTTTAGCTTTTCCGATTTCACTGTTATATATATGTTTAGCAATTGCTTCCGATTTTATAGATTTTGATCCTAAAATATCAAACTGCTTTTTCTCAAACAGGGGAATCATTTTGGGAGCAGGCCAATCTTTTTTCAGGATTAGGGCGGCATACATTAAGCTGTCCTTTTCAGGAATAAAGAAATCGACAAATTCGATAGCGATGTCGTTGGAAGAGAGTTTGGTTTGAACGTCGTTCCAATATAGTTTTAGATTTTTGGTGTAGTCACCGAAGGATTTGGATTCTTTGATAAGTTCATATTCTAAATTTTCTTTCAATTGCTTTAGAGAATCACTGGCATACCCAATTTTATCAAGGTGATTATGAACGGAAAGCAGATAGTTGTATTTTGCTATAAGTTGCGTATCTTCACTTTCTGCAATAATATCTCCTAATGCGATTGATGAGTTGAGTAACAATCCTTTTGCAAGTAATAGCAAGGAGTAAAATTCTTGAGTGGCTTGTTCTGAATTGGTTTTGAAATAAATAGGTGGAGCCACATACTCAAAATATATATTTGTATAAGACCAGTAAGCTTCTCGCTGACTCTCTGTTAAGTACAACCATTTGTTGAATAAATCGACACAGTGAACATCGATCAGTTCACTCATCATAATTGAAGCATTTTCAAATAGGCCTATTGTGTAATATGCATCTGATAATAAACAATATACAACTGACAATAAGAAAGCCTCACTTACTGTAATTTCTTTTTTGAATTGCAAAGCCTCTAATAGTACAGATTCCATTTCTTCATAGTTTTTTTCTCTTCTATGAGTTCTGCCTAACTCCACCAAACAAAGAAAGATGTGTTTATTGAGGTCACTGTCAGAATTGTCATTTTGTAAAATATTTAATATGAATGAGACTAATTCAATCGATGCGGCATAGTTACCACTTTCACCTATTATTTCTGCTAGTAATAAACAATCACTATAATAAAAAAGCACGGATCTTGTAATTGGTTTCAATTCAGGGTAATACCCAATAGGTGCCTGAGGGGGATTAAAAGGATCAAAACCAAACATTGTATAAAAATTTTTTGCATGGTCAAATTTTCCAATCTGTCTAAAATTCCTTGCCGCTTTAGAAATCACTAAACGGTACTTGTCAAATTCGTCATGATTAGTTTTGCTTGATAATATGTTATAGGCCTTATTTGTTAAAATATAAATACTCAAACTGTCTGTCGGATATTCGAATAATAATGCATTCGCAAAATTAATAAGTCCAATAGCGTATTCTGGTGAATTTTCTCCATATTTTCCCTCATAGTATTTTACTAATTGAAAACTGCTTTGAATCATATTCGATATATTAAAAGTCATCATATTTATCTGTTGTTCAAACTCTAAATAAGACTCCATATCTTTGTATTCATACAATAAATGTTCATTCCATAACATTGCATTTTCGAGATCATCTATCATCACATATGCATGTATGATCGACTTTATTATAGTTGTCTTATCACTATGATTATCTGCTAAATCTAACTGTTTATGCAGTACGACAATTTGCTCTTGATATTTATCTGTAAGTTGATATATGGTTGAAAGAATCCTACAGGCCTCATATTGGATGGGACTGTGAATATTTTGATTATTAATAATAGATTTGATTTCTTTTTCTGCATCTCCATACTTTCCAAGCCATAAATAAATATAACATAAATCTATAAGAGCATTACTATAGTCTATAGTTTCTTCACCAATATATTCCTTGATATATCTTAGTTGCGCTATAGCAATCTTTTCAGCTTTATCATATTGACTCGTTTTATGATAAAAGGACTCAATAAATTGAGAATCCCCCAGATAATTATCTGTTGTATAATCTATAATTCCTTCTAATCGTTGATAAATAAAATTAACACTATCAAACTGTTCATTTACATTATACCATGCAGCCAAATCAAAATAGTCATTTATTAACCATTTTTTCATTGCTGCATAAGTACTTCCTTTTATATCAATGGATTTTAAATCATTTTCGGTTTTTTCTATACGTTTCTTTATTTGACTTATTTCCTCTTCAATAGAAACCCAAATTCAAGTGATAAACGCAACTTTTGTGGGCAGTAGAAATAGATTAATTCAAAAGGGAAAAGAGATTTGCCTCTCTTCCCCCCTGATAAAGGGAAAATGCCTATTTTTACGCCCCTACCAAAAGTTGTAAAATATGAGGCATTTAACCTGCGAGCAAAGATACACAATATCCATTTTGAAAAATCTGAATAAAACGCAAAAAGAAATTAGCGAAGCTATTGGAGTTCATAAGAGTACTATAAGCCGAGAGTTACGCAGAAATAAAGATAAGCGTAGTGGGGAATATCGTTACGATTTGGCTGAGCGTAAATACAGAGCCAGGCTCAAAGAAAAGCCAAAGAACAGCAGAGTTTCAGAAGAGCTACTCGCTTATGTGAAAGAATTACTCCGAGAAGATTATAGTCCCGAACAGATATATGGAAGGTCAAAAGCAGACAACATGGATTGTATTAGTCATGAGACTATCTATCAAATTATTTGGAAAGACAAGCGTGAAGGCGGAACACTGTATAAACACTTGCGCAGGCAAGGAAGAAAATATCGAAAGCGAGGGGCATTAAAAGATAGTAGAGGATTGATTAAGAATAGAGTAAGTATAGAAGAACGACCTGTTATTGTAGATGAAAAAATCCGAA